>JAFQBQ010000064.1 GCA_017416635.1 Alphaproteobacteria bacterium
AATCTAGTAAATTTAAAAAAAAAATCAAGCTATTTTATATTATCTATCAACTTTGGTTGCCGATTTGCCGCGCTCGGCGCCTTTTTTATCTTTTTCTATCAAAAAAGACTTTAATAATTTGCTTCGAGTCGGTGATTTTGTCTTTGTTCGAGAACCTAACGCTTTCTTTATGGATTTTTGACGTTCAGCCATTTTTGCTAGAAAAACATCTTTCAAATATATAATTTCAGACATTTCTGCTCCTTCTTTACGATTTTTATGATATTCGGCGTTGATTAATTTAAACTTAACGCAACGAAATTTCTTAAATTCTTACGGATCGCAGAAGATCTCTTTTCAGGAAGACCGTCTTGGACTTGATAAAATCGTTTAATTACCTTATACTACACACAGTGGAGTTGGTATATCATGACAGAATTCAGTTTTCGGGAAGGCGAGTACGTAGTTTATTGTTCGCGCGGTGTCGGATTAGTTTCGAGTATCGACGTTCAAAATATCGGAGGGACGGATGTCAAAATAATGTCGATATCGTTTCCGAAAGATAAAATGGTTGTTAAGGTTCCGTTGACTCAATCTAATTTAAAGAAACTCAGGAAATTGTGTTCTAAAAAAGAAGCTCAAGAAATTTTAGAAAGCTTGAAGGTTCCTTTGAAAGTGAAAAAAATTATGTGGAGCCGTCGTGCGCAAGAGTATGAATTGAAAATCAATTCAGGAGACCTTAACTCTTTGGCGGAAGTTGTGCGCGAATTGCATAGAACGGCAACGCAGCCTGAGCACTCATACAGCGAGAGACAAATTTATCAGGAAGCTTTGGGACGATTGCTTCGGGAGTATGCGCTTGTTGCAGAACTTAATGAGACTCAAGCCTTAGAAGATGTTGAAAAGGCTTTGGCCTGCGCTGCTTGATTAAAATTATGTTTAATTACTTGTTTAACGAATCTCATGGAGAGAGTTATTCCGGAAGTTTGGAAGTTAATGCGGGCTCCGTAGGTGTATTTATAATCAATCTTGATGTCGCGACTTCTCGCTTAGATTATGTAATGAAAAACATATCTCAGCTGCAGTTGCCTGTTACAAGGGTTTCAGCAGTCGATGGGCGAAAGATGTCTCAAGATGAGCTAAAAGCATTTGCGGATTTCGAAAGATACAAGAAATATTTCAAAATGAACCCGGAGCCTGGGACAATCGGGTGTTTTTTGAGCCACGTAGAGGTTTGGAAGGAATTTCTTAAATCTCCTTGTGAGTTTGCTTTGGTTTTTGAAGATGACGTTGCATTCGATCCTCAAACTTTAAAAAAATGCGTTTCAGCCGCTGTGCAACAAGCGAATTGTTGGGATATTTTGAGCTTTGAAATGCTGCATCGAGGGAATCCGGTAAAAGTAAAATCTTTGGATGGAGACCACTCGATGTGCTTATATCTGACGAATGTTACTCATTCAGGATGTTATTTGGTGAACAGAGCTGCCGCTAAAAAGTTATTATCGAAATGTTTTCCGATTTGCATGGGGCTA
>JAFQBQ010000065.1 GCA_017416635.1 Alphaproteobacteria bacterium
CAATGACACAACACATCCTCCCCATATATGTTTATTCAATTTTTGAAGAAGAAATGTTCAAACTTTTTTTAAAAATTTTAGTTTTTTTTGTTGCTCTCTGGGGCATTGCCTGACTAGAGCAAGAACCGACTAATTAACTTTTTATTAATATTTAACTTAATTTCAAGTGTATTATTTGTTGTTTTAGTTGAAAAAGGAGAAAGATATGTTTAAAAAAAATTGGTATCAACAAAAATATTCTTCAATTATTCAAAAAAATCCTGCTGGAAATATGTCGCTGGATCGATCTTTATGAAGAAACCAGAGAAAAACGAAAACAGAGAAATAATTTGCTTTTTGTTTCTTTTGAAAGCGATGGAATTTATTTAAACGGTTTAAAAGTTATAGATCAAAAATCTAGAATTCAAATCGCGGTTTTGAAGATTTTATTAGAACGACATTTTTTCGGGTATATCAATGGAACTCATTCTGGAGTAAATGCACTTCAACTATCTGACGTACTCCGAAAAAAAGGTTTTTTATCTATCGAATCCGAAAAGCATGTTCGGCAATTAATATATCGAATCAAGAAAAATGTATCGGAAAAATTCGGAAAAGAAATCAGTAATGATTTTATTAAGTCATCTCAAAATTTTGGTCAGTATCGATTGGGTAAAAATGTCGTCTTGATTTGCTCCTAAAAATGCAGAAACGACGTGAGGGAACGCAGAAACGACATGACTTCCAAAAAACCGTTATTTTTCAATGGGTATTTTAGCTCAGAAGCGACGTGAAATTTTTTGAAAAGGTAGAGTTGAGGCGAAATTTTTCTCATACTAATTACGTTTTTTAGGATTGATCGCGTAATGAACAGATACGACGGAATAGATAAAAGAATAGTTTCGAACGTAAAAGTGTATGCAAGGAATTTAAAGCGCAATTCAATTTTTCGCTCTATGGATCTTGAAGACTTGGAGCAGGAATTGATGTGCGAAATTCTTTCATGCATGAATAGGTTCGATGAGCATTGCGGAGAATTAGAGCATTTTGTAAGAAGAGTTTTAAATCGCCGTTGTCTTAATTTGCTCAAAGCATACGAACGAAAGAAACGAGATTCTGTTATTCAATTTTCGGAGTTTTGCGATGAGGTAGGCAATAAAGATGCAGATGATGTTTTTAAACGATATCAAGATGAACTTGAAATGCATACCGAAGTTTCGCGATTTATGGATGAAATGCCGATTAAGTACAGATTATTGTACAAACTTTGGGCAGACCATTCTATCGTTGAAATAGCTCAAATTTTCGGGGTTTCGCGTTTTGCAATATTTCGGGATTTAAAGCGTATCGCATTTTTACTTCATTATCTGAGAAATTCTGAAAATCAGTTTTTATTTTTAGTTGGGAGAAAAAAGATGGGTAAAAATTTATCCGCAATCGAAACTTTAAACACCAAAGAGCTAAGCCAACTTGAGGTTTGCGATTTAGCTGATTTGAGTGAGCAAGTGTCGAAATTAGTAAATCATACAAAAGAGCTGAAGGAAAAGCTGGAAGACGCCTTGAATCTGCGTTTTTCGGAAACAGTTCAAAGTAAGCTGCATGATGAAAATAAAGATACAGGCACAACGAAGTTCTATGAAAGTGGTTTCCAGATTGTTGCCGAAGTTCCGAAAAAAGTTACGTGGGATTCGGATAAAATCGATGAAATTATCAAGACGATTTCTGAGGAAAAACGCAAAGCCATCATCAAAACGACGCATGTAATCGATGAGCGAAAATACGTGCAATTGTCGCCTGAAGATAAGTCGCTTTTTGCTGATGCTCGGACGGTTACACCGGGGAAAACTAAGTTCAAAATTTCTATTCCGGAGGAGGTGTAATCATGAAAATAATTTCTGCAGAGGAAAGGTTAAAACAACACAGTGGAGTAAAAGCTGCCATTTTCGGAGGATGGGGAATCGGCAAAACGTCACTTCTAAAAACACTCTCTGAACCGACTCTTTGTTTGGATTTTGAG
>JAFQBQ010000066.1 GCA_017416635.1 Alphaproteobacteria bacterium
GTAAGGCAGCGGGTTTTGATCCCGCCATTTCGTGGGTTCGAGTCCTACCACCCCAGCCATTTTTGTGGTTACCATGAATTCTCTTTCCTTTTTTATGTCAGAGGCTTTAAAAGAGGCGCAAACGGCGTTTGAAAGAAATTCTGTTCCGGTAGGAGCAGTAGTCGTTCGCGATGATAAAATCATTGCAGCAGCTGGAAATGAAGTTATAAAACTAACCGATTCAACAGCGCATGCGGAAATTTTGGCGATAAGACGAGCCGAACAGTATTTACAATCGCAATTTTTAACCGACTGTGACTTATTTGTAACGCTGGAACCATGTGCAATGTGTGCGCAAGCAATATCTTTGGCGAGAATTCGGACATTATACTTCGGAGCATACGACGTAAAATACGGAGCTGTGGTTCACGGATGCCACGTCTTCCGATTTTCTCCTCACAAACCCCGAGTAATCAGCGGAGTTCTAGAAACAGAATGTGCAAAAATTTTAACTGAATTTTTTGAGGGGTTGAGGTAGAGATTGTATTGCGCGCGTTCACCAAAAAACGGGGAGAATGAGACCAATTGAACTAGAGAACTGTTTGTACTACTTCATTGCGTAAAATCTCAATTAAAAGACCCGAGGGCGAGTTGCCGCCCCCTGTCTTTGTGCAGTTTGTGAATTTTACAGTTTTACAATGATTCTAATGTAGGAAAGCTATCTAAGCCTAAATATATTTGTTCAGGAATCGTAGCTTGATAAGGCTTTCTTCCTAATTCGTCTAAAGCATCTGGATTTGCTTTATTTGCTAAAAGCAACTTTTTTACCTTATCAGCACCCCATTTATAAGTTTTATGCAGAGGAGTCCACTTATAAATATTTCCTACATTGACTTGTGCTCCATATTTGAGCAAAGCGCTCGCTGACGCTTCGTTATTTCGATATGCCGCAGGAAAAAGAGGCGTCTCTCCACGATTATCTGTCGCGCTTGCATTAGCTCCATGTCTCAAAAGGAATTCTAACATAGAAGAATTATTTTGATATGCAGTTCTATGAAGTGCCGTCTTGCCATTACCATCCTTTGCATTAATATCTGCGCTGTGTTTCTGCAACGACAGTATAATTTCTTCATATTGTCTTTGTTGCGTTGGCTTAATGCTTCCCATTTCTGCAGCTTTGACAATAGGTGGCGTTCCATGGCTATCAGGACGATTAACGTTGGCTTCATGCTCTATCAAAAATTTTGCTGCGTCAATACTTCCGAAAAATATGGTCTGATATAGTGGTGTAGTTATACTCGGCATTTCCGAGAATATCAATGCGTACTCCCGCATTTAACAGTAGTCGGATCATAGGGACGGAATTATTTTGAGCAGCAATGTGTAACAGTGTTTCGTTCCAATCGTTTCTGATTGTTGTATCTGCTCCGTTCAAAATCATCAATTCAGCTAATTCCGGGATATTGTCCCGAACGGCCAATAAAAGCAAAGGAACTCCGCGATATGATGCATCCTTTCCTTTTTCTGATACTAAGTGAGCAAAGTATGGATTAGTAAGTCTCAACTTCTCCACAAGCTCCTCTTTTCGCTTTGCCAAATTTGAATCTGAAGGAAGAGTTTGGAGTTCCGATCGATACTGTTTCAACCTTTTATAAAAATCTTGAAGTTTTTTCCTCGATAATTTTTGGAAGACAGGATCTTGGGTTGCCACTTGAATATCTTCTGGATACGGCACTCCGTTTATTATCAGCAATTTTTCTAGATCTTAAGCGTTATTTTGAATAGCATTAGTCAAATCTTGAACACTTGCGCTTGCGCCCTTTTTGATTAGAAGATCGATCATTAGGACGGAATTGTTTTGAATCGCCAATTGCCACGGCGTTAGACCTTCATTATCAACGAGATCTATCTTAGCTCCTTTTTCTATCAACAACTTACCAATTTCGCTATAATCTCTAAATGAAGCTATTTGAAGCGGCATCCATCCCATATTATCTTTTGCGTTAGGGTCCATGCCTGTACTGATAAGTAGTTCTACCATTTTATAACTTCCAGAAGATACCGCATGATGAAGTGGGGTCGCCCCAGATTTATCTTTAGTTGTAAGATTGATGCCTCTGTCTATTAATAATCTTGCAACCATTTCTAAATTATTTTTTAATGCCGCCGAAATAGGCGTTTCTCCATCATTATTTTGAGCGTTTATATCTGCTCCTGAAGATACAATAGCTCTGCAATCTCTCCCCAGCCTTTTTGCAAGGCGACAAGAAGAAGAGTGTTTCCGTTTTTATCTCTGATATCAACACTTATTTGATTTTCGATTACATCATTTACAAATTCTTCAAAAATTTTTTCTTCATTTTTATCTTTACGAATTGACGGATTAATAGCGTCCATAAATCCAGGCAAAAATGAATCAACATCTTTTCTCCAAACTACTGGCTTGTTTCCTGATGGATTCTGCCTTCTTTGAGTAGACGCAACTTCATTTCTGACATCAGCGCCTGAAAATATTAATAATTCGCCTATTAACTTTTCTCCTCTCTCTTTAGCTATCGTGAAAGGGAA
>JAFQBQ010000067.1 GCA_017416635.1 Alphaproteobacteria bacterium
AATATTTTGCCTTCGGGGGGGGGGGTAATAACACTTTAAAATCAAGCAATTATCACCCAAAAACGTCAAAAACTTTATTTTCAAAAATCGACTTTAAACATCAATCAAAAGGAGCAGTTCTTATCGAATTTGCGTTTTGCACGCCTGTTTTGATTTTGTTGATTTATTACATGCATGATCTTTTTTTGATTCAAAGATACTACTCGCAAACTGAATTCATTGCATATCAAGTGATTCAAATGATCCAAACCATTTCGCAAAATCGCAGTGATAGAAAAATTACTGCGACTGATTTACGTAACATTTACAGTGCAGCGACTTTGAGCATATATCCGATAAATGATTTTAGCAATCGCTCGGGTGGTCACAAATTGGGACACTTTCCAGAATTTCAGATTTTTTATGTAAAAGGTAATTCAGATGGTACAGCTAGTGTTATTTGGTCATGCACGATTCACATGTGGAATTATAAGATGGTAATTTCGTCCCCCTCTGCAGTAGGAGTAAGAGTTGATACCCCAGGCAGAAGTGCTCGAAGTGTAGTTAATATCGCTACAAATGTTGATCCGAAAATTATATATCCAAAATTATCCATGACGGCTACCGATAAAAAAATCATTGTTGAAACAAAAATTTGTTACAGCACAAGCAGTGCCTATTGCTTCGATAATGGAGTTGCTTGTAACAAAGTATCATCACGAGAAGCCTTAGGACTGTATCTAGTATCTCCGAAAGGTCTCAAAAATAACAGCGGAGGAAGCTCTGATTACGGATATTTTAATTCAGTTGTGATTTTTTCACCTAATCCAAACTTATTTACAGATACCGCACCATCATAACTTAAAGAGACGATGTCATAAAAAAATGAAATTTAATATCGCCTGAAATCATTTGTTTTCTGCAAATATCTTCGATACAATGCGCTCATGTCCGATTCTTTTTTTGAAATTCGAGAGCAATGTACTTTGCTGAAAGTTCACGCGACAACGAAAGCGTCTAAAAACGCGATTACCGGTGTTCGCAATGGTGCGTTAATGATAAGTGTCACTGCTGTTCCTGAAAATGGAAAAGCAAACGAAGCGATTATCAAAATTTTGAGCAAAAGTTTGAAATGCGCGAAATCAAAAATAGAATTAGTTTCGGGAGCGACGAACCGAAATAAATTATTTCAAATCGACGGCATTTTCGATTTAAACAAACTCGTTGACGAAAAAGTATGAACACGATTTCAATATATATTCATTGGCCGTTTTGTCTTTCGAAATGTCCGTATTGCGATTTTTTCAGTATTGCGGAATCCGACTCTAGCAGATATGATGAGCTCGCCGAATTTTTATTGGCCGATTTGCAGCAAAGCTTGCCGCTGGTTTCAAATTTAAAATTGGAAAGTATATTTTTCGGTGGAGGGACTCCATCGTTGATGAATCCAAAACATATCGAAAAGATGGTAAGCCTTATCGGAAATTTTTGCGAAATTTCGGACAAAGTTGAAGTAACAATGGAAGCAAATCCAGCGACTTTTTCTGAGCAAAAAATAAAAGATTTTAAGTCTGCCGGCATCAATCGATTTTCTTTAGGCATTCAAAGTTTTCAAGATAAAAATCTGCAATTTTTAGGAAGAATTTATTCTTCAAAAGAAGCTCAAAAAGCCGCCGAAATTGTCGCAAATTGTTTTGATAATTTCAGTTTGGATTTTATGTACGGATATAGCGTCCAGTCCAAACACGATTTAGAAAAAGATTTGCAAATCGCAATGAATTTAAATTGCAAACATCTTTCTTACTATCAATTAACTTTCGAAGAAGGCACGCCGTTTTTCGAAAAACTTCAGAACCATGAAATCAAATCTATAAAAGAAAAAACCGAGATAGAATTTTTTAAAT
>JAFQBQ010000068.1 GCA_017416635.1 Alphaproteobacteria bacterium
AAAACGATTGGAAAAATTTCTCCCAACACTTTACTTGATAAAATTTTCATAACTTTTCCCTTTTCTAAGAACTAAAACAATACCTATCGTTTGTGAAATATTTATGTAGTTGAAAAAATATTTCGCAAACTTAATACAATTTTAATATGTATTAATATGGCGCAATTTTTATACGCAAAAGGTTAATATTTGGTTAACAAAATGTTCCCGAATTATTTTCGAAAAATTTAAACATTAATTATTCCTGCTAGATTTTCAGCTTTTGCTTACAGTCACGAACGATACGGATTGCCTCATCACTTTGCTTTTTGCAATGACGAAGAAAATGAGCCATGCTGCAAAACTTCTCAAAGTGATGATATGAAACGATCCTTACTTAGTCATTGTGAGAAATGTTTTCCTTATCCAAATTAAACATTGGGCACAAGTGCGCGATTTGGCATTTCTCGCAATTGGGTTTGCGGGCTTTGCAGACATATCTTCCGTGAAGGACCAAAAATGCACTAATGTTTCGTTTGTATTTTTCTGGAATTATTCGTTCTAAATCTTTCTCGACTTGTATTGGGTTATCACTTTCTGACAGATGCAAAATCCGACTTAACCGGAGTACGTGCGTATCAACTGCAATTGTCGGAAGTCCAAATAACTCGTTTAAAACGACATTTGCCGTTTTTCGTCCGACGCCCGGAAGTTTTTCTAACTCCTCTCTTGAGTTTGGAACATGTCCGCCGAACTTGTCTTTTAAAATCTGAAGCAGCTTAATGATATTTTTCGCTTTATTTCGATAGAGCCCGATTGAAGAAATTTCCTGCGCTAACTTTTCCTCTCCGAGATTCAAAAAATCATCAATGGTTTTGTATTTCGCAAATAGTTTTGATGTAACTTTGTTTACTTGCGCATCCGTGGTCTGCGCAGACATTACCACCGCCATTAAAAACGAAAAATCCGATATACTCTGAAGCTCGCTGCGAGTGTCTTTAATAGTCTCGGAAAAAATCTTACATATTTGCTCAATATTATTATTGTGCATTCATGAAATCCTCTAGCGAATAATATCCGGGTTTCGCAGAACTTAACCAATGAGCGCATTTAATGGCTCCAACTGCGAAAACTTTTTTATCAAAAGATCTGTGTTTTATCGTAATTTCTTCGTTATCGCTTGTAAAACTGCAAATGTGATCACCAACGACTCCCCCGATCCTCAATGACACGATTTGCGGAGTCTTTCGCAACTGCTGAGCTAACGTCAAAGCAGTTCCCGAAGGACTGTCTTTCTTTTTATTGTGATGTCTGTCGATAATCGAAATATCGAAATCATCCAAAGATTTTTCGCAAATTTTCAATAGTTGTTTCATTACGTAAATTCCCAGACTGAAATTGCTAGCATATAATATTGGAGTATTTTTTGAATAAGATTTCAAAGTTTCAAATTCTTCCGCAGAAAAACCTGTAGTGCCGCATACAAATGGTACTGAATATTTTTCGCATATTTTTGCTGCTTTTAGCGCGGCAGCAGGACGAGAAAAATCTATAACAGCAGAACTATGCCTAATTGCTTCTTCAAATTCTGAATCGGTCGTTTTGCTGGATATCATTCCTGCAATTTCATCCGAATTTAATAACTCGACAACTTTGCCTCCAGTACGCCCTGTCGCTCCTACTACAGTTATCTTCATCTTGAAAACCTCTATCAAAACATTTATAATTGTTTGCTATAGTAGACCTTTTTTTTTGGAGAGTCATGCAAAATTATTATTATCAAAATAAAGAAACGATAAAATTTGCGTTGTCTTTAATTTTGATATCATTATCAGCGA
>JAFQBQ010000069.1 GCA_017416635.1 Alphaproteobacteria bacterium
CCGGATTGGTAATAATCGGTTTGTTGGATTCTTCGTACTCATCAAGCGCACTTTGCATCTCTGCAGCGCCAGCGATTTCTATATTCATTAATAATTCATTGTTAGGACGAGAAACGAAAATAGTTCCTGTGCACAAAGCAAAAAACACTCCATGCAATAACGCAGACAAAAGCGCAGCTAGAGAAATAGGAACGTCAACGCTGCTTTGCCGAGACATTTTCCCTCTGTTTTTTTGGTAATTCAGTGACCAATATTACTTTTTTAAACCCTGAACTGCTGATTAACCCCATCGTTTGCATGATTACCCCATAAGGCAGGGTTTTATCTCCTCGCACAAAAATTTTAGCATCGGTTTCGCCCGCAATAGCTTTCAATTTTTCAGGTAAAGTCTCCGCATCAACTTCAACATCGCCGATAAATATACGTCCCTCACTATTAATATGTACGACAATCGGAATTTCTTGACTTTCTACACTCGGAGCATTTGCCGACGGCAAGCTAACTTTCACTCCGACTGTCAGGAGCGGCGCTGTCACCATAAATATCACGAGCAGGACTAACATAACGTCGATCATCGGAGTGACGTTCATGTCGCTCATCAAGGTTCGCTTCGACCTGTAACTTCTTCTCGACACCAACGACATGCTATTCCTCAGTATCTTCCATTTGACGGGAAATTATTGCAGAAAACTCGTCGACGAAAGCATCCAACCTATTCTGATATCGATTAATTTCGCCCGAAATTTTGTTATACGCAACTACAGCAGGTATGGTAACGATCAAACCTAATGCCGTGGCAAACAATGCTTCAGCGATTCCCGGGGCAACAGCGGTTAAATTCGTATTTTGAGAAATTCCGATACTTTCAAAGCTGTTAATAATTCCCCAAACGGTTCCGAACAGTCCGACGAACGGAGCAGTCGACCCGACGGTCGCCAAAAACACAAGATGCTGCTCGATGTAGTCTATTTCGCGATTCACAGCGACTCTCATCATACGGATTACACGGTCCTCAATGGAAATGCCGCTGATTGCGCTGCGAGCTTTCTTTTTCGCACGCCGCCACTCTCTCATTCCTGTGACGAAAACTGCAACAAACGGATCTTCGCTTTTTGAATTAATATTATCGAAAAAAGCATCAATGGAGCCGCTGTTCCAAAATGAATCTTCGAACTTATCGGCTTGCTTCTTTAATTTTGATAAGAACGTCCACTTCGCGAAAATTATCGTCCAGCTCCAAAATGAACACCCCAATAATAAAATTATAATGGCCTTCACTACCCAAGACGCCTGAGTAAAAAGACTGACCACAGAAAAACTTTGATTGCTTACGACCGTTGCAGCCGTTGCTAACTCTTCAGCACCTACCATAATGAATCCTCTTCCTGTAAATTACATGCCCGCGGAGTTTCTCCTAAGTATTTGTATCCTTCTAATGTTAAGACACGACCTCTCGAAGTCCTTTGGACCAATCCTTTTTGCAAGATATACGGTTCAACAACTTCTTCCAAAGTCTCTCTCTTCTCAGAAAGCACTGCAGCTAAGGTATCGACGCCGACAGGACCGCCGTTGTAGTACTTAAGTATACTCTGTAAATATTTTTTGTCCATAGAATCAAGGCCACTTTCATCAACATCTAGACGTTTTAATGCGATATCCGCAATGCTTTGATCGATTGTTTCCATGCCATGGACGATAGCAAAATCTCGAACCCTCTTCAACAGGCGTCCTGCGATACGCGGCGTCCCTCTGGATCTTTTCGCAATTTCGCGCGCTCCACTGTCTTCAATATTGATGCCCAGCAATTCTGCATTTTTCGTTATGATTATATGCAGATCTTCTTCTGTATAAAATTCCAGGCGCAACGGAATGCCGAACCTATCTCGCAGCGGAGAAGACAGCATCCCCGAGCGAGTTGTCGCACCGATTAACGTAAAATGCGGCAAATCTATTCTTACAGAACGCGCCGATGGACCTTCGCCTATCATCAAATCCAGCTGAAAATCTTCCATCGCCGGATATAGAACTTCTTCGACTAAATGATTGATGCGGTGAATCTCATCTATAAACAAAACATCTTTTTCTTTCAAATTCGTAAGAATTGCCGCGAGGTCGCCCGCTTTAGCTAAAATTGGACCTGACGTCGCCTTGAACCCGACGCCTAATTCCTTCGCAACAATTTGCGATAGAGTTGTCTTACCCAAGCCCGGAGGTCCGAAAAATAAAACATGGTCCATCGCGATTTTGCGTTTTTTCGCTGACTCGATGAAAATTTTCAAGTTTTCCTTCACAGAAGCCTGCCCAATGAAATCCCGCAAACTCGTCGGCCGCAGCGAATACTCGCTTATGTCTGTCTGTTCAGGATTTAACTCTTCATTTTTCATTTTTCGGCTCCATAGCTAATTGTGCAACAACCTGTTGCACTAATTCTACTCCTTTTTGATACTTTCATCTATGCGATAACGCCACCTACTTCAGTTTGTTTTTGTATTTTTAAGCTCCTCCGGACAATTTACCTAAAACCTGCTTGAGCAGCGTATCAAATTTAGGGTTTTCATCAATAGTGATGGAAGAAATGACTCTGACAATGTCAGTTCTTTCGTAGCCTAAGTTCATCAAGGCGGATATCACATCGCTGACAGTGTCATTTTGTACAACGTTTGTCTGTATGCCGGCGTGAATATCCAATTTGCCCACGACTTTCTCTTTTAACTCGCTTAAAATTCTGGTTGCCAATTTCGGGCCGACTCCGCCTGCTCTCGTGAAAGCTTGTTTATCTCCATTTAGAAAAGCATTGTAAATATCATCTGAAGATAACGCGGATAATATCGCTATAGCGACTTTGCCGCCAACTCCTTGCACTGAATTCAGAGTATTAAACCAAAATCTTTCCGCTTCGGATGCGAAACCGAATAACGTCCAGGCATCTTCTCTTACATTCAGAACCGTATACAACTTAATAATATTGTTGCCTTGACTCTTCGCTTCCTGAATTGTTTGCGTGGAACAAATTAAGCTGTACCCAACTCCGTTAACATCCAAAATTATGTAATTTTCGCCGAAATCCTCGAGCGTTCCCTTTAAATGAGATATCATTATACTTCCTAATATGCTGTCTTATTATGCGCATGACAAATCGCAATAGCAAGAGCATCGGCAGCGTCTAATTTTACAGGACCGCAGTTCAGCAAAATTTGAACCATTGTTGATATTTGATCTTTTGTCGCGTGTCCAACTCCGACAACTGCTTTTTTGATTTTGTTTGGAGTATATTCAAAAACTTTTAATCCCAGAATTCCCGCACAACAGATAGCCGCGCCTCGAGCCATACCAAGTTTTAACGATGAAAGCGGATTATTATTCACGAAAACTTCTTCTATGCTTACTTCATCCGGTGAATTATCTTCGATGACATCTGACAATGCTTTATATATTGTATTCAACCGAACAGCAATGTCATCACTCGAATCAGTAACGACAGTTCCATGCGAAACGTGCTTTAAATGATTACCTTCGTAATCGATCACTCCCCATCCTGTAATATGAAGTCCCGGGTCGATTCCTAAAATTCGCATGTTTCAACTCAATTTATGGCTCTACTTGAGTTGATTTTTCTCGGCGTCCATTATTTCATAAAATCTCATAATGACGTCTTCTCTGTCAGACTCGGACAATCTGTCTATGTACATTTTTCCATCCAAGTGATCCAGCTCATGTTGAATGCATCGAGCAAGCAATCCGTCTGCTTCTAATTTATGTTGCTTAAAGTTTTCATCCAAATATTCCACAACAACTCGGGCGTGTCGCTTAACAATCGCGCCAACGTTTGGCAAAGATAAGCAACCTTCGCCCGTTTCGCTCATTTCTTCTGATCTCCAAGTAATATGAGGATTAACCATTTTATACAAAACACCTGGTTCATCGCGAACATCTATGACAACCATCCTTTTTAGGATTCCGACTTGAGGTGCCGCCAATCCTGCACCGTCCCATTCGTACAACCTATCTGACATTTGATTCAAAATATCCCTTACATCACTATCAAACGGGCTCACCGCTTCACAACGCTGAGACAAAACCGGATCGGGGTAAATCTTTAACTGCATATCACTTCTCTTTTGCACTTGGTTCGTACATGATACCAAAATAAACAAAAAAAGGGGAAAAAATCCCCTTTTTTTCGAAATAAAATTTTGGATCTTAGAATCCATAATCGCCCATGCCGCCAGGACCTTGAGGCATTGGAGGCTCTTTCTTTTCAGGCTTTTCTGCAATCATGCACTCAGTTGTAGCCATTAAGCTTGCGACCGAGGCTGCACTCTGCAAAGCAATTCTGACGACTTTCACCGGATCAATAATTCCAGCTTTCAACATATCGCCATACTCGCCTTTTCTAGCATCAAATCCAAAACTGAAGCTGTCGTTCTCCAAAATCTTCCCGACGATCAAAGACGCATCCAACCCTGCATTGTCAACAATCTGTCTGGCTGGTGCTTGAATCGCTTTTTTGAGAATATCGA
>JAFQBQ010000070.1 GCA_017416635.1 Alphaproteobacteria bacterium
AATTGGGAGTGCAGAACTTTCTACAAGCCAAGCTCCGTTTGTCGATGCCATTAATGTTGTGTTCGGAGAAAATTTATCGAAAATAATTTCGGTTATTACATCATTGGTATGTATCGGAACGCTGAATGCGTGGATTTTAACTTCGGCACAAATTTCTTTGGGATTAGCAAAAGGCGGATTTCTTCCGGAATTTTTCGCAAAAAGAAACGCAGACGGCGCACCTTACATTAGCGTGCTGATTAGCAGCTTCGGAATGGTTCCGTTTTTAATTCTAACGAAAAATGAAAATTTATCTTCGCAAATCGTTTACATAATAGATTTTTCAGTGAAGTCATTTCTATTGGTGTATTTGACGTGTTCTTTAGCTTATCTGAAATTTGCGATTTTGCAGAAAAAAACTTTAAAGATATTATTGAGTATCAGTGCAATTTTATTCTGCGTATTGATGATTTGCGAATCTTCTTGGCAGTCGATTTTAATCGCGACCTTGTTTACGGTCAGCGGAATATTTGTAATGCCATTCGTCAATAAGCCAAACCAAACGAAAGTATAGGTTTTTATACATAAGCAACCGATGCGCCTATTGAAAAATAGCCTTTTTTCTTTGATAATAGTGCGGTTTTGATTGAGGAGTGCAATGAGCGCGTATAGAACTCATACTTGCGGAGAGTTAAGAGTCTCCGATGTCGGAAGTATCGTTAAATTATCTGGGTGGGTGCATAAAAAAAGAGATCACGGAAATCTTTTGTTTATCGATTTGCGCGACCATTACGGAATTACGCAATGTGTTATCGATTCCAACAGTTCCGCATTTAAAGAAGTGGAAAAAATCAGATTGGAAAGCGTCGTTACTGTCGAAGGAAAAGTTTTAAAAAGAAGTGATGACACGGTTAATGAAGATAATCCGACAGGTCATATCGAAATTTCTATCGAAAAATTTGAAGTGCTGTCGAATGTTGAAAGTCTGCCTATGGCGGTCAGCAGTGTTTCGGATTTATCTGAAGACACAAGATTAAGATATCGCTTTCTTGATTTGAGACGCGATAAGCTTCATAAAAACATAGTGTTGCGATCGAAAGTTATTTCGACGATTCGCGAGAAAATGACTGCGCAAGGATTTTTGGAAATTAATACTCCGATTCTGACTTCGAGTTCACCGGAAGGAGCAAGGGATTTCTTGGTTCCTAGCAGATTGCATCCTGGACAGTTTTACGCGTTGCCGCAAGCTCCGCAGCAGTTCAAACAATTATTGATGGTGGCAGGATTCGATAAATATTTCCAAATCGCTCCATGCTTCAGAGATGAAGACAGCCGCGCGGATCGTTCCCCGGGAGAATTTTATCAACTCGATTTCGAAATGTCTTTTTGTTCGCAAGAAGATGTGTTCAACGCTATTGAGCCGGTTATTTATGAAATTTTTAATCAATATGGAAACAAGCCGGTTTCTCCGATGAAACCAGCCTCTCGCTCTTCTGTCAGGCGCTTCGCGGCGCCGCCGAGATGCTGGAACATTCCGGTTACGATCCCGACACCCTGATCAAAATGGTCTCCTCCAAGGGAGGCACCACCATCGCCGGTCTTACCGCCTTTGATGAGATGGATCTGCAGGGGATGATCGACCTCTGCTGTGAACGCTGTGTAAAACGCGCCTATGAACTTGCCGAAGGCAAGTGAATCCCCTAAGGAGAAAACACGTGATCCTCTGCATTGTTTAT
>JAFQBQ010000071.1 GCA_017416635.1 Alphaproteobacteria bacterium
AAAAGCTTGCGTTAGATTCACATTCAATTTTTCTTCGCATTCCGAAACCAACATCTTTGCATCAGCTGAAAAAGTCCCGTCTTGTTTAGTCACCATTTTCGGAAAAATACCTTTATTTTGCTGAATTTCTCCGACAATTTCAGAAACAACATCTTGCAACGTCACTAATCCATCGATTCCACCAAATTCATCGACAACTAATGCCATATGATTTGCAGATGCTCTGATTTCAACTAAAAGTTCCATTAACTGAATGCTGGGCGCAACATATATCGCTTCTTTTAAAAGTGAATGAATATCGAAAGATTTCGGATTGTTTATGTACGGCAAAAAGTCGCGAACTCGTACGATTCCGACAACATTATCCAAAGTATCTTGATAAATCGGAATTTGAGAAAAATTATTGCTCGAAAAAATATCAATAAACACATCCAGTGGCGTATCTATTTTCGCAGCGACTATGTCAACACGCGGAACCATAATATCTTCCGCTGTCATATCTTTCAGACCAAGTACATTCGACACCAGCGCCAACTCATTTGTATCTTCATTATTCAATTCCTGAGAAATTCCGGAATCTGCTTCTATCAAATCTTCCAACCTGTCGATCAGCGGTGCCTTTTGTTCCTTCTTTCCGAATAATTTAGAAAGATATTCTCGTACGCGGTTTTCCATTTCGATTCTCCTATTGATATGGATCTGATATATTCATTTTCTTTAAAATTCGGATCTCTAATTCTTCCATTTTCGCCGCATCTTCATGTTCGATGTGATCATATCCTAGCAGATGCAACACGCTGTGCACAACAAGATGTCGCAAATGATTTTCGAAAGTTTTATCTTGCTCCGCCGCTTCCCTTTCAATGGTTTCATAGGCGAGCGCGACACTGCCGAGAAGACAGGGCGGACAATCCTCATCATCAGAGCAATCGCATTCACCGCAATGACAATCGTGCCCGCATGAACATTCGCAATCGTCATCATGTTCATCCTCATAATCATCGTAAGACTCTGCAGGAAACGATAAAACGTTGGTTGGTTTATCGATTCCGCGATACGTTTTGTTAAGACATCTTATCTCTTGATCGTCCGCACACAAAAAATCGATTTCAACGTCGTCGTGTTTTAATTTTAGCTCAGCGAAAACACTTTCTGCACTTTCTTCGATAATCTTTGCGATGGAATTTTCATCCCATCTTTGATCTTCAAGGGATAATTCTATGTTCATACAATTTCTCCAATCAAACTATGTGTGGCGATGTCTGTTATAAGAACATTTGCGCAATCTCCGATTTTTATATTTTCAGATTTTACAGAGACAGACTGAAAATACTCACTGCGTCCGACGAGCTGATGTTCATGCCTTCCCGGTTTTTCAAAAAGAACTTGCAAAGTCGCTCCACGAGCTTTTTCATTGAATTCGGTTTGCTGCTGATTGAGTAAATTCTGCAAAATTTGCAATCTCTCCGATTTAATTTTTTCGTCGATTTGGTCCTCCATTTTTGCTGCCGGCGTATGCGGACGCGGATTATATTTAAACGAATACGACATGGAAAAACGTACCTGCTTTACCAAATCCAGAGTGTCTTCAAAATCTTTATCGGTTTCACCAGGAAATCCGACAATAAAATCCGAAGAGAATGCCATATCAGGACGATACTCGCGCAGCATCGCAATAACTTCTAAATATTTTTCTTTGGTATAGTTTCGATTCATCCTTTTCAAAACGGAATTGGATCCTGATTGAACAGGAAGATGTAACGATGGCATTAGTATAGAGATGTCTCGATGCGCTTTGGCGATTTCTTCATCGATATCTTTCGGATGCGACGACGAATAACGCAACCTTTTTAAACCAGGAATTTCGGATAATTTCCAAAAAAGTTCTGCCAAACGGCAAGTATGACCATCTGCATACGTTCCTTTATACGAATTTACATTTTGTCCGAGCAAAGTGATTTCTTTTACTCCGCAATCGACCAATTGCTTCGCTTCCTCTACTATTTCTTCAACATTTCGAGAAAATTCACGCCCGCGAGTATACGGAACAACGCAGTATGTACAGAAATTATTGCAGCCTTCCTGAATCGTCAAATATTCGGAAACATTTTTTCGAACTAATTTCTGGTTTTTGAAAATCTCAAATTTTTCTGCCGTATTGAAATTAGCGAGGACACGAGGACTTATTTCCGTGTGATTTAGAGATTCTTTAATTTTTTTTGAAATATTCTGAATTTCTTGCGGACCGCAGATTAAATCCACATACGGATGACGCTCGATAACATCTTGCGGACGTGACTGAGCAACGCATCCTGCTACGACAATTATAAAATTGTCATCTTTATGCTGATTTTTCAATAACTTCGCGCGGCCGAGATCT
>JAFQBQ010000072.1 GCA_017416635.1 Alphaproteobacteria bacterium
GAAGCGGGACAATTGGCGACAGGAGTATCAGAATTATTGAAACCATTTTTAGATTTAAGGATTTTTTAACATGAGAAATGAAACATTTAATGTAAAAGTAAAAATAGAAAAATTAGAAAAAACTTTGTCAGAAAACCACACGTGGAAAACGAATTATGTTCCATGGAAAGAGGTTTGGGCGTCGATTCAACTAAAAGATATTACGATAACGAAAGGGCATTATTTATTCGCGATAAAGTGGAAAGGAGATTTTCCGGTAGAATTTCGAGTAATTTTCAAAAATACCGTCTTTACGCCAACTCAACAAGTAGTTGTAGATTTCAAAAACGAAATTCTAACTTTTCACGCGACTGCAAAACAGTTTATGAGATAAATTTATGCAAAAATATCAATTGGATAAGGAGAAAATATGTTTCCATGGGATTTTGGATTAATTGAAGCACTGAAATATGTTCTGCAGTTGAATATATTTGCAGAAGAACCGCCGGAAGAACAAAGAGTTACGCCGTATTTGATTTTCGAAATGAAGAAAATTTCACCAAGCGTAAATAATACGGCTCGCGCGGACTTGCAAATTACAATTGTAGACAAAGAAGAAATTTCTTTGGCAACCTACGATTTTATAAAAATGATAGAAAAAGCGACGCGGCAGGAGTTAACTCTCAAGCAGGGCGAATTTACGATAGGTTCCGCCAAAATTAAGTTGGACAAAGTAGCGACTCGCCGAAACAGCATTATATTAAATTTGGTAGCGTTGCTGAAATTAAAAGCGATATATGAAGATGAAAATGAAGCTCAAGATGATTGATTATATTGAAGAATCCGAAAGTTTAGAAGATTATTTGGAATATTTGGCGCGGACGACTCCGACGACAATGCCGGAATGGATGAATTAAAATGACTGAATCTAATTTGATTTTAGGTATCGCGGGATTGCCGCCTGAAAGTGCTCGAAATTGCATCCAGGAGTTGAGTCCGATTGCAAATGGCGAATTTCGAAAATCCATAAACGGTAACCTGATGTTTTTGGAAACAACTGAACGGAAAAAATACAAAAGTACGATTTCTTGCTCGGACACAGCGTCTCCAATTGCAGATAAACTTTGGATTGGCTCGCAAATTACAGTCGGATGCATACAAAATTTATGGCAGTCAATTATGCCTGGCGAAAGACAAGCTACATTAATTCGCCCAGCGGTTGCCGGATCGATATGCGTGATTAACAATTTCGGAAAACACGTGCCGTTTCAATGCACAGACAACGTCGTTGACCTTTATAGAACCTATGAAGAACAACTTTTTATATGCTTCCGACCATGGTTAACCATGCTTGTTAAAAGCTTTCAAATTATGTCTAACGAGTGGGACTTAACCGGCGGTTGGAAGCTGGAACTGGAGGAAGTTTAAGCCTTCTTGCGCTTATTCTTTTTGTGTTCCGAATATCCCAAATATAGAGTGCTCGGAATAAGAATCGCCGCCCCGATGTAAACTTTGATTTCCGGAATTTCTAAGAAAAAAATGAACGCCATCAATGCACTAACCAATAATTCTAAGTATCTATACGGAGCAACTGCGGAAACATCGACGTACGAAAACGCTTTGAAAATAAAGTACTGGATCAGATTTCCGCCAATTCCCAGCAAAAACAACATGCTAAGCTCAAATAATGTCGGAGTTTTCCAGACAAAAATCGTTGGAACAAATGTTACTATGCTGGTAACCAAAGCAAAATACATAAGCATCGTGATTTTATCTTCTTGCGCGTTGACCATCTTCTTTATGATGATGTCCTGCAATGCAAAAAGAAAAGCGGCTGCGACTGGAATAATATATAACGCATTGAAAACAAAGGAATTAGTTTTGTTCATAGTCGATACAATAGCCAAACCGATAAAGCCGATAATCGTAACGATCCAACGAACGCC
>JAFQBQ010000073.1 GCA_017416635.1 Alphaproteobacteria bacterium
AATCAATTTAATTTAATTGGTGGAGGCGATGTAAAATTATTAGTTCCTCTTATGCTTTTTGCAGAAAATAATTGGGAAATGTTTGTTATCGCCACGGCGGTCAGTGGATGCGGAATTTCGTTGCTCTACGTTTGTTTTCCCGAATATATATTCGAGCTACGCAGCAAGCTAATTGAATTAATTCGCAAGTTTAAATCAAAAAAAATAAAGGCATTAAGGATTGCTTTACTTTCGTCCTATAGGATTAAAGCTAAGTTAGTACGGCAGGATAATGTGTCCGTTCTCAAAAGAGAGATTCCATATGGGGTAGCACTAGCCTGCGGTAGTTTATATGTGGTTTTGGATATGATGTTTAGGTGATGATATGGGTAATAAAAAAGATGTTCTTCCTATAATTATGGCGTCGGCCGTAGCTTTGGTAGTAACGGGAATAGTCAGATGGATATTACCTGGTGGGACTGTTATTAAACAGCAACCTTTGCAGAAAGAGCTATCGTTGCCGAATATACCTCTGATGATAAAAGAAGAGAAAAAGAAAATCATGGACGTGCAGGTTTTGGTGACAAGCTCAGCGTTCAAAAAAGATGAAAAAATTGTCGTTTCAAAACTAAGCTGGAAGCAGTGGCCAATCAGTTCGTTGATGCCATACTTCATCGCTCGAGATCTTCAAGGGACTCCGCTAA
This sequence comes from Alphaproteobacteria bacterium, assembly GCA_017416635.1. GTDB lineage: Bacteria > Pseudomonadota > Alphaproteobacteria > UBA3830 > UBA3830 > UBA3830. Next base: position 684 of record JAFQBQ010000073.1, read on the forward strand.
ACAACGGTGCAGATTATGCCAATATTCAAAAGATGTGGGCTAAATCTGATATTCCGGAAGGCATTCCAATGATTATGAATATGGCAACTTCGGAAGATCCAGTTGAAAGAGAAAGAAGAGCGAAGGCAAAGGAAGCTGCAGAGCGACAGAAGAATGAAAAGAAGAAGGTGAATCAGGAAAGGTTTATTCGACCTGGATATCGAGCTATAACGTTCCAAGTCGATCAACGGTCTCCGACTTCATATACCATGCTTATGCCAGGCGATTACATTGACGTTATCATTAACGAAATGAATGGACAGAAAACAAAGACTCATACTTATCGGTGTTTGAAACTGATAGCTGTTGACGGAAGCACGAAACCGTTTAGCAAGGATGATCAGAGTATTTTCTCATTGGGAAGCAATAATCCAAAAAATGTGACACTGGAGATCAAAGAGAAAAATGTAGACGTAATGATGAGGCAATCCAGAGATAGCGGTGTAATTCTATCATTAAGAAACCAGGATGAAAAAGAAGATCATCCAGGAGAAGAAGAAGGATCTGCGGAGGATACATTAGCGAAAAATTCGTTTATGCAAGGTATTCTGAATATGAATGAAGCATCATCTACTGCGATTTTGGAGGAGGCCAGACAGCAGAAACAGCAAGATGATAAGTCGTTCGACCTGTTGATAAGAAATATGGATGCCGCGAGCAGATCTTCGACTGAGATTTTGGAAGAGTCTAAGACTCCACAAGGTCAAAGTCTGGATATGATGAAGACGATCGATATTTTCAGTAGGGTGAGCGATGTTGAAACCGACAGGATGTTTGAAAAATCGAGTAATCCAAAAGGAAAGTATGAAGTTGCCAGCGGCCGTATCATTGGAGCAGGTGCAGGTACTGATGGAGAGGATAAGAATATAGAGATAAAAATACATCGTGCGTTGAAACCAACATCGATTCAGATTGATAAATACGGCAACATTATGCAGTCTTCGTCGAGTGGAGTTGATTCAACGGAAATGGGGTTTAGTAGTAATTAAGGAGAAGTAGTATGAAGAAGAGTGTTGGAGCGTTGTTGATCGTTTTGACCCATTGGAGTGGGCTGATTGGTCAAGTGGTAGCAGAAGAAGCAGATAATTCTGTGCAAGTTGAGACTTCGAAATTCGTTGATCGTAAAACAGATGCCGCGAGCAAAAAAGCAGCGACTGAACGTGATCTGTATTTAGAGGTTAATTCAGCTCATTTCGTTTCATTTGGTGAAAAACTCAGTGACGGAGATATTTTTATTCCGAATCCTTCAATTGCAGATGTAGAGCTTATTAATGATCATTCTTTGTATATTTCAGGAAAATCATGTGGAACAGCGCCTATAATTATTTACAATGCAGCTGGTAAGGCGATTTTTGATCGGTTGATAGTTGTAACTCCGCAAATTTCTGAAATACAGAAAACTGTGAAGCAAGTTTTCCCGGATTGCGCAGATGATATCAAAATCAGCTCGGCGAACGGCAATATAATTTTAACGGGAAAAGTTCCATCTCCGGAAACCGCTTCTGAAGTGAAAGATATTGTTGCAAAGTACGTTGATGCAGGAAAAATCGTAAACAGACTTTCAATAGAGACTGCGACGCAAGTCATGCTAAAAGTCAAGGTTGCCGAGGTTACTCGGTCAGTATCAAAGAGTCTGGGAGTAAATTGGAGGTCTTTATCCGGAGGAAACGGTCTTAATTCTGGATTGTTTGGTTTTATTTCCGGTCCAGATACTGCTTCTTTTCCTGAGTTTGCTACAGATTCGGATACTATGAGGACTAATTTGCTGGCAGGAGCTTTTGCTAAAGCTCCAAATGGAGGTAAGTGGCTCCTATCTAACGGGACAAACAATTTATCCGTTTTGATAGATGCATTGGCTAACGAAAAATTAGCGTATGTTTTGGCTGAACCAACCTTGGTTGCACTTTCCGGACAGTCAGCGACGTTTAAATCAGGAGGTGAGCAGCCTTATAAGTCAACTTCTGAAGGCAGTTCATCGTCTTCGACGACGACTCAGTTTAAAGAATGGGGTACAATGGTTGAATTTACTCCAGTGGTTCTATCTGAAAATAGAATTAATATAAAAGTAAAGGCAGAGATAAGCTCGGTAGATAAATCTGAAGGAGGTTCGGAGCCGCCATTGCTGACTAAAAATGTTGAGACAGTAGTTGAAATGGGAAGCGGACAAAGTCTTGCTTTAGCTGGATTGATCCAAACCGATAGAGCGACGAGCACGACAAAAAATCCAATTCTTTCTCAAATTCCACTGTTGGGAGCGTTGTTTAGGAATTCGACGCCATCTGTGACGGAGAAAGAAATGGTGATTATCGTCACACCTTACATAGTAAAGCCTTCATCAGGCAAGTTAAGGACGCCGGTTGACAGGATTCCTCGGTTGTTTTCGCCTTTGGACGCTGTCATAACTGGAAAGTTTTATAAGACAACTAAACTTCCACCAAATGCTGGATATTTGATGAAGTAGGACAGGAGGGTAGAAATGATTCGTTCGATTAGTTCAATTTTAGCATGCGTATTGTTAATAGCATGTCAAGAGGAAAAGGAAAAAGAAGTACCAGTTTTCGTAGACGGAATGAATTTTGAAGTCTCAGAGAATAGTATGACTCATTTTTTTCAAACTGATACAAGTTTTAAATTGACAGAGGAAAGTGAGAAAAAGCTATCGGAGCTATTAACTTCATCCAAAAGAGAAGGGATAGATAATATTGCGTTTATGTTGGTTTCAAATCAAGCAGTTCCAACTGATATTGAAGAAACGACCAAACTGAGTTTTATTAAGATGGCGAAATCTCATGGTTTCTCTGCATCTAATATAATTAATTCGGGGACATGTGTTTATGACACGGCAGAACAAGGTTTGCGCGTTGATGTCTTGGATTATGATGTCAAATTGCAGAATGGAGATTGGGATTATTCTATAGGAGACTGCGACCTGGATAAAGATCTTCCGAAAAAAGGAGCGGCGATGGCAAGTAACCTTGCACATATGATTGCAAACAAGCATGATTTGTATAAAGGGCGCAAATACGGCGGACCTCATCCAGACGTAGCGATTAAGCCAGTAACTGATTACATAAGAGGTTCCTCTAGTAGTTCTGGCTCTTCGTCTTTGGGTAGTTCATCCAGTAGCAGTTCGTCCAGTAGCAGTTCGTCTAGCAGCAAGTAAGGAGGATGTGTTATGGCAACAAAAGCGAAGACCGACTTACCTCATAACCTGATAGCATTCGTTACGGATCCTGTATCTGAACAGATAATTTGGAACGTCATTAAAGAAATGAACATGGCTTATGCTGAAGCCAGACAAGGAGAAATTTCGGACATCATAGCTTTCGTTAAGGAAAACAGAAGTCCGAAAGTATTAATTGTTGATATTTCCAATTGTGAGTTGCCATTGGGGGATATTAGCAAAATCAGGGAATTTTCTCCGCCTAACATGGCTATTATAGTTATAGGAAATCGAAACGAAGTCGGCTTGTTCAGAGATTTGAAAACTATGGGAATTGTCGATTATATCGTTAAGCCGCTTAACAATGTTTTATTAAGAAGAGCGATAGAAGTTGCAAATTCCGGTGAAGAAATGGATCACGTGGAGAAAACGGGTAAGCTTGTACACATCGTAAGCACCGTTGGAGGAGCTGGATCGACAACTGTCGCAGTCAACGTCGGATGGATCCTTGCAAACAATCGATTCAAAAGAACTTTGGTTATGGATTTGGATTTCCTTTATGGAACTGCAAATTTATTGTTGGATGTAAAAGCCGAAAATGCTTACTTGGATATTTTGGAATCTCCGGATAAGATCGATGACTACTTCACAGAAACAATTACAAGAAAAGTTTCTCAACGTTTGTATTACTTAGGTGGTTTGTGCGACCTCGTTCGAGGAATTCAGGTGGATGAAGCGGCTTTCAACGCGTTGGTTGTCTTGCTAAAAAAGCAATTCAACTATGTTTTGGTTGACGCACAAAGAAATATAGACGTAATCAACAAAACTTCGATGCAGCACGCGGATAGTTTTATTTTGATGGTCGAAATGAGCATGGCATCGGTCCAAAACACTGCAAGAATGTTGGAATATTTATCTGTCGAACATCCGGGTAAGAAGGTTCTTATTATCGCCAACAAAAATGGGCTGTCTAGCAATGGAGCGATAACAAAAGAAGCTTTTGAAAGCGTGATTGGCAGAAAAATTGACTATTCCATGTTGTTGGATGAAACGTTGACTTTGGCTTCTGCAAACATTGGGCAACCAGTTGCTGCTTCGGATGGTCCGTTAAGTCAGATTTTAGATGAAATTACCGACGATGTCCTCGGTAAGAACGAGAACCAAGAAATCGCGAAGTCAATTGCTGAAAAGGAAGGCATGAACTTTGATCGAATTAAAGACGAAGTTTTGGCCTTTATCGGGAAGATTATGAAGAAGTAAGGGAGAGTCTTAAATGGCAGATGAAGCGAATGGCGCAGCAGCAGAAGAATCGCCTTTATTAACGGTATTCCGAAAAGAAGCTCATGATACCATGTTGAGCCGAATCAACTTGGCGTCTGCATTCAAATTAAGCCCGGCTGAGTTAAAAGCTGAAATCGAGAACTTCGTTTTTGACTTCGCTCAGGAGCGTCGTGCTCAGATTACTAAAAGAGAGCAAGTCGGTATAGCTCGAGAACTCGTCGACGACATGATCGGTTTGGGGCCGTTGGAACTCCTTCTGGATGACGATGCAATATCTGAT
>JAFQBQ010000074.1 GCA_017416635.1 Alphaproteobacteria bacterium
TATTTCGCCTACGGAAAAAGGAGGAAAATTGTAATGCAGCAAGAAACGCTCGGAATATTCACCTTCCAAACCATCGACAACTTGCTCATCTTGAGAAGTTCCCAACGTCGTAATTGCTAACGCCTGAGTTTCACCTCTCATAAAAATCGCAGAACCGTGAACTCGCGGCAGCACTGAAGTCTCAACGCTGATCGGCCTGATTTCCGTAGCCACTCTGTCGTCGATTCTTTTTCCTGTTGAAAGTACTTTGTCGCGCATAAACATCGAGCAAACTTCTTTGAAAAGCGGCTCGATAAATGTCGCATCGTATTCCTCGCTTCTTTCCGCAAATGCCGCAACGGCTGCCTCACGAACTTTCGCCATTGCTTCCAAACGCTCATGCTTCGAACCCTGAGCATAGGCAGCTTCGATATCATTCCAATATGTATCTTTGATTTCCTGAAGAATCGGCTCTTTGCTCGTGTCTTCCTCGACTGTCCAAGGATCTTTCGCGGATTCTTCCGCCATCTCCAGAACCATATCAATAACAGGCTGGAAAGACTTATGTCCAAATTTCAATGCATCAAGCATTTCTGTTTCCGAAAGCTCATTCGAACCCGATTCGACCATCAAAACGCCTTCTTTCGAACCCGCAATAATCAAGTTCAAATCGGAATTATGTCCGATTTTTGGATTTAAAATATACTCACCGTTTTCATATCCGATTTTCGCTGCCGCAACAGGCCCTAAAAATGGAATTCCGGAAATCGTCAGAGCAGCAGAAGCGCCGATTATCGAAATAATATCAGCGTCATTTTCACCGTCGAAACTCAATACCGTGCAAATAACTTGCGTTTCGTTTCTGAAATCTTTATGAAATAAAGGACGAATCGGACGATCGATTAATCTCGACACCAAAGTCTCATGTTCGGACGGCCGCCCTTCCCTTTTCACAAAGCCGCCTGGAAATTTTCCCGCGGCGTATGCTTTTTCAACGTAGTTAACAGTCAAAGGGAAAAAATCAACTTCGGAACTCTGTTTCTTCGAAGCGACAACAGTACAAAGCACCGTCGTGTCTCCATATCTGACGACAACAGAACCGTCTGCTTGATTCGCCCATCTTCCTGTCTCGAGGGACAGCGTCCGGCCGCCCCATTCAATTTCTTTTTTTACTATCATTAATCTTTCCTGATTATCTTCTCAAACCCAACGCCTTAATAAGCTTTGAATATCTCTCTTCACTTTCTCTCTTGAGATAATCCAACAATTTTCTCCTGTGGCTTACCATTGACAGCAATCCGCGCCGAGAATGAAAATCTTTGGCATGAACCAAAAGATGCTCTCCGAGCTGATTAATTCTCGCCGTTAATATTGCAACCTGAACCTCGGACGAACCTGTATCGCCTTCATGAATTGCAAATTTCTTAATAATTTCTTGCTTATTTATCGACATCTTATACTCCTATTCGTCTATATACATTTTTATCACCGACAGCTGCCCCGATTCCTCCAAGTTGCAGATTCCGTAAAATTTATGATGACTATCAAAAATCCGAACCTTTCCTTGAAGTCGCGAACCCTCGCTCGTTCTCGCCGTCAACCCATGTTTTAACCTGGTCACAGTATCATCATCCAAAA
>JAFQBQ010000075.1 GCA_017416635.1 Alphaproteobacteria bacterium
AATTTTGTTCTGAAAAAACTTTAAGTAGTTCGTGATTGACAGAACAACAATCTTTTTAATTTGAGATTTTTCTTCCGATGAAATTTTCGATACCAATTGCTGCAATTGAGCGTACAATTCATCAGGTTTTGAGACAATAATATCTAAAGCATTTCTACCTTGTTCTACCTTTATTGCAGACTTCCAATATTCTGATACTCCCGTCAATGAAACCAAGGCCATTTTTATTGAATTAATACCTTCGCTAGAAAGCAGTACTTCATTTTGTGTAGGAAAAAACAAAACTATTTTTCCTCTTTTATTCTTAATAGATCTTAATTTGTCGCATAGAGACGCCGCCGGCTTTTCTAGCAGTGCTTGCGCGATTTTTTTATTCATTTCTTTATTTTGTAACTCGTTTAAATTTTTTCTTTTTTGTTTTAAAGATTCCCAGTACTTTTTTGAATCTGGTAGTACAAATATTGTATCAGCTTGTGAAAATAAAGCATCCTTGCAATTTATCACAACAACCGTATCATTACTGACATTTTCAAGAAAATCAGAAATATCATTCCGAGCAATTGGATTATCTGAGTTTTTAAAAAACGCTTCACAAACATCAAAACTTAAAAAACAAACTACAGAAAATACAAAATACGCAAGTTTCATCGTCAATCTCACACATTCATTTATGTAAATTTACGTAAAACTATATCAATTTGTAATAAATCTGCAAATTATTTTTTTTCTGTTTTTTGCAATAATTCGTTATCAAATTGCAATATTCCCATATCGGATGTTTGCATTTTTCTAAACCTATTAATTGTTGTTGTTATTATATATTCTTGTTCCATTTCCTCTCTTAGAAAACGAAAAACGAATTGGTTTGTTACGTAATCCTTATCTGCAAGAGAGGATTCTTGCAATAATGCAACCAGTCCTGACAACTGTCTTTGCCGTCGCTCCATTTCTTCAAGAATATGTAACGGAGCTCTCCAATCTTGTTTAGTAGCAGGAATCGGCGGAAGCTTTATTTTCACTCGTCTGATAGCAAAATAATTCAACAAATCCATCGCTCTTTTTCTACTTGATTCAGCCAACTGAGAAAACCATTCTCCACATCCAGGTAATCCCATATCATTAAGAACATATGCCATCGCTACGCATGCATAAGACGTCACAAAATGCTCCGCCATATATTTTCCCATAGCTTCGATTGATCTTTTTCCCATTTCCGTAGATGCCAATGTCAGTCTCCTACACTTCTACAAATATGCTCTTATAAAAATATTAAAATAAAGTTTACTTTTTTTGATCTATTCGAAATTTTGATGAAGATTTTTTGATGTGGTTATTAATTCGATGTATATCACTAATAAAACTGAAACGTGCGAATAGTTATAACGTATTATTATCATCCTTGTTGTCGTTTAAAAGTCCATGCAGCAATTGAGAGAGTAATTACGGCGATAACAAATAGAGGAATTAAATTTATTGAAACGTCCGCAACATTCATTCCTTTTAAAAAAATTCCGCGAGTAAGATTTATGAAAAAACGCATCGGATTTAAGTAAGTAAAATATTGCAAAAACGTTGGCATATCTTCTATTGGTGAAACGAATCCGGACAATAACACCGACGGCATCATAAATGTAACAACTCCGAGAACCGCTTGTTGTTGTGTAGCGCAAATTGACGAGATAAATAATCCGACTCCGACAATCGATAACAATGAAACAGACATCGACGCCAAAAATAGAATTATTGATCCCCGGAATGGCAAATCGAAAAATTGTGTAACAGTGATACTCATGAGGCAGACTAAAATCATAGATATTACGAGTGGCGGCACGGTTTTTCCGACCAAAATATCAAATGACGAAAGAGGACTGACAATCAGTTGGTCGAAAGTTCCCATTTCTCTTTCACGAGCGATTGATAAAGCAGTTAGCAAAAGTGTCATTACAACGGCAAGCATCGCAACAATAACTGTAAGCACAAACCAACGATATTCTAAATTTGGATTGTACCAATTTCTGGTAACTACGTTAATTTTTGCTCCGCTTTGCGAAGAAATTTCCGCACCGTACGACATAATAATCTGTGAAGCATATCCGACAATAATCGCCGCAGAATTTGTTTGGCGTCCATCAGTTATTATCAAAACATCCGTGGGAGTCTGCGAAGTCACAGCTGTCGAAAAATCATTATTTATAACCAGTCCCATCGAGACATCCTGCTGATCTAGTTTTTCTTGAGCTTCTCTCATATCGTTGACATGATAAATTTTGCGAAACTGTGGCGAGTTTTCAAATTTCGAAATCAATTCACGCGATTGCAGAGAATTATCTTGATCGATTACGACTACATCTATATTTTTCACTTCCATCGTAACCGCGTGTGCGAAAAGTATCAGCTGGACAATTGGCAATGCGATAATGATTCCGCGACTTATTGAATCGTTCCAAACAATTCTGAATTCCTTTTTTATAAGTGCAAAAATTTTCTGCAAACTTTTAGCCATTCGGAAGCCTCATATCTGTATTTTTGTAAACCGCGACGAAAAGAATCGTTCCCAAAATTATGAGAATCGCCGAGCACTGAAAAACGACAGACCAAACCGTTCCCGCCATGAATTCACTTTCGATAAACGTGATATAATATCGTGGTGGAAGTAATCTCGTTAGATGCTGTAGTATTTCAGGCATGGAATTTATTGGGAAAACCAATCCAGACAAAAGCAGAGCCGGCAAAAATCCGATTCCCAAAGAAACCTGGCTCGCCAAAAATTGATTTTTTAATTTCGTGGATATTAAAAGTCCGATTCCCATGCACGTAAATAAAAAAAGTGCGCTTACAAAAAGTAACACAAAATAATTTCCACGAAATGGAACTCGAAAAACACAAATACAAAGCGCCAAATTAAAAATCATCGACATCATCCCCAGACAAAAATACGGGATATATTTTCCGAGAACGATGTGCATTTTTGTAACTTGCGTATTCAGCAGAGCTTCCATCGTGCCGCGTTCCCATTCTCGTGCTACGACCAATGCTGTCAGCAAAATTCCAATCAATGTCATTGTTACTGCAATCGATCCAGGTAGCACAAAAAAATATCCATTCATGTTTTGATTATACCAAGTACGAATTACCGGATTTATTAGCGGTGGACGCATTAACTGCGCATACTTACTAGTTGAAAGCCATTGATTACTGATTTGCTGAATATAATTTTGCAGATAATTCGCCGTATTTACTTCGGAACCATCTGTGATAACCAACAAATTGGCAGTCTGTCCAGTTTCTAATTTTTTCGAAAAATCGTTAGGAATCAAAACAATGCCTTTTATTTTTGAACGAATGATTTTTTGCTCCAAATCTTTCATGTCATCAGAAATAATTGAGTCAATGTAATTGCTTTGATTAAACGAAGTAACTAGTCGAGCAATTTCCGGAGAGTTGTCGTCATTTTTGATGCCGATTGTTACGCGCACTGCATCCATATTAATTCCGTACATAAATATAAGTACTGAAATCAACGGAAGAACAAATGAAATCACGATACTGCTCGGATCGCGAATAATTTGCAAAAATTCTTTTCGAACAAGCGCACGCAAAATTTTCATGCAGACTCCTTTATCAAGTTTATAAACGCCTCTTCCATATTTTTTGCTTTTACTCTCTTTTTTAATTCGTTCGGAGTTCCAATTGCGATTGCTTCGCCCTTATAAAACAAACTGATGCGATCGCAATATTCAGCTTCATCCATAAAATGTGTAGTCACCAAAACCGTAACTCCTTTTTTAGCGAGCGACGTAATATGATTCCAAAAATCGCGTCGTGTTAAAACATCGACTCCCGAAGTCGGCTCGTCCAAAAACAAAATCGGCGGGTTATGAATCAAAGCACATGCCATCGATAATTTTTGCTTAAACCCAAGCGGCAAATCGCCTGTTTTTTGTTTTCTTATATTTTGAAAATCAAAAACTTCCATAATTTCATCAATGCGATTTTTTACATATTTTTTCGGAAGTTCATAAATTTCTGCGAAAAATTTCAAATTCTGCTCAAGCGTAATCGATTCATATAAAGAGAATTTCTGCGCCATATATCCGAGATTCGCTCGCGCCTTTTCTGGATTTTCTCTGATGTCGATTCCCATAATTTTCGCAGTGCCCGAAGTCGGTTTCAAAAGTCCGCACATCATTTTGAAAGACGTAGATTTTCCTGCGCCGTTCGGGCCAAGCAATCCGAAAATTTCTCCTTTTTTTATATTGAAGGAATTATTTCGCACGGCGTAAAAATCGCCGTATCTTTTTTCTAAGTTTTCCGCAACAACTGAATATTCAACTTCTTCCGAATGAGAATAGACATAATTCGCCGCAATCCGCGATTCGGTTTTTTTGTAACCGCCCATTAACTCAATAATTTTATTTTCAAATTCCGATGTAGTTTTCGCTAAGTCCAGCGGCTTGCCCTGATAGATAACTTTTCCTTTATCCATAACAACAGCAGTATCGAAACTATGCGCCTCATCCAAATATGCCGTTGACCATAAAACCGTTGTATCAGGTGTTATCATCTCTCGCATCATTTTCATTAAATCTCTGCGTGAAATAGGATCAACTCCGACTGAAGGCTCATCAAGAAGTAAAAATTTGGGGTTGCCTAAAAGCGTACAGGCAAGACCTAATTTTTGTTTCAT
>JAFQBQ010000076.1 GCA_017416635.1 Alphaproteobacteria bacterium
AGATAATGTCTTAAAACAGAGTTATAGGCTTCAACTAATCAAGTCTCTGATTTTGTTATAAAATGTTGAATCGAGCTTGGAATAAATTTATGGTACGTAAAATTACCATCTGTACAAATTATGTTTATGAAACAATTGGATAAACGATTTAAAATCTTTTTTAGCGCTTCCTCGCTGACGTCTCCGATTTCAACCGCAGCAAAACGAAGCCTGTTCCTATCGACAGCAGTCCAAACTCGGATTTTATTTGATTTTTTTTAATGTAAGTATAAAGTTCGTCCATCTCTAAAATTTGAATGTTTTTTTCCTTTTTTGGCTCTAAATTCTCGATCCTTTTTGCTTCTTTTTTTATCCACTGAATAACTGTCTGATAACAAACATGCCGATTAAATATTCCGCTTAAAATGCGAGCGATTCTTCTAAATCCGCAGCCCTCAAGATATAAATCGATTGCAGTTTGTCTTTCTTTTTCAGTATACTTTTCCCGCCGGTCCACCTCTCCCTGAAATTTCCCGCAATCTTTGCATCTCCATTTCTGTTGCCCGTCCCTATGCCCGGTCTTTATTATTCTCTCGCTTCCACAATGCCTGCACGTTTCCATACTTTCCATCATCTATTTTTACTTGAACAGTATATCACTCAACGAGATGATGGACAATACCATTATTTACGAAGCGGTGATCCGATATACGAAAGCGAAAGAAACTCAAATAAGAAGGGAAAAAGCGAATTCAGAGCTTGACATTTCTTGTATTCAGAGGGGAAATAGCACCCGCGAGATTGACTTATTAGAGAATAAAGGTGCTGCTAGAAAACGTAAATGAAGATTTGAGTGTAATTAAACAGGTTATGGCGTTACAGGACATGAAAAGTTCGGAATTAGAAACCGTTTGGAGCAAGTTTTTTGATTATCCGCCTGAAGTTTTAAGTCGTCAGCACATGATTGCTAAGCTTGCCTACAAAATCCAAGAGCTGGCCTACGGCGGAGTGGATAATGAAACGGAAAATAAAATAAAGGCCTGTGCTAGAAAGATTCAGACACCAAAGGATCAGAAGAAAAAAACACGAAAATTCAGTCCGATGATTGGTACGAAAATAACCAAGGAATATCACGGAAAGGTTTATGAAGTTTTGGTTGTGAAAGATGGCTTTGCGTACAACAACGAGATTTATACTTCGCTATCTGCTATTGCTCGGAAAATCTCAGGCACAAGGTGGAATGGCTTAACATTTTTTGGGATTAAAAAATAATGGAAAAGAAATTTATTAGATGCGCTGTTTATACGAGAAAATCCTGTGAAGACGGTTTAGAGCAAGAGTTCAATAGTCTTGATGCTCAACGCTTAGCAGGGGAGAACTTTGTAGCAAGTCAGATTCATGAAAATTGGCGTTTGGTTTCAAAGCATTACGATGACGGTGGATTTTCTGGCGGAAATATGAATCGACCAGCGTTGAAGGAATTATTCGAAGATATCAAGGCTGGATTAATCGACATGGTCGTCGTTTATAAAATCGACAGGCTTTCGCGATCACTTTTTGATTTTTCAAAGATTGTAGAACTCTTTGATAAGTATAATGTCAGTTTCGTTTCGGTGACTCAGTCGTTCAATACATCTACATCATCAGGGAAATTAATGCTGAACATTCTGCTTAGTTTCGCTCAATATGAACGCGAACTTTCCAGTGAACGTATAAGAGATAAGTTTGCTGCGTCTTTGAAAAAAGGTATGTGGATGGGCGGAGTTCCTCCGTTGGGATATGCGTGCAAAGATCGAAAACTTATTATTGATGAAAAGGAAGCGAAAATCGTGAAATTTATTTACGATAAGTTTTTGCAGACAGAATCCTATTTGGAGATTGCGGGGATTTTAAACGCCGCAGGGTATCGGACGCGGCCAAGAAACGAAAATACTTCCGGTAAGAAGTTCGAACCGAAGGCGATTTTGCGAATTCTCAGAAATCCATACTATAAGGGCTGCGTCGTTCACAAAGAGAATGTTTATCCCGGCGAGCATGAAGCAATAATTGAAGAATCCGTTTGGAATCAGGTGCAGGAAATTTTCAAAAAGCATGAAAAGCCGGGACAAAAAGAACACAAAACAACGACTCCATCATTTCTTAAAGGACTTGTTTATTGCGGAACTTGTAATGTGCTGATGCGTAAAACCTGTTCCAATAAGCGTGGTTTGCAGTACCGGTATTACACTTGCTCCAATCATTTGAGGTACAAGTCCTGCGAGGCTTCACAGCATACCATTCCCGCTGAAATCATAGAAAAGCGAGTTGTCGAAGAAATCGTTCGCATTCTGAAATCGCCTGAAGTTGTAATGGGAATAAATCGTTTGGCAGAGAGACGCAACGATGTTGCAAAAGCTGATCTGATGACGGCGATAAAAAATCTCAATGATGTTTGGGGCTATTTGTATCAAGCTGAGCAGCGAAAAATCATTCACATGCTGATTAATAAGATTGTGATGCAGGAGAACGGAGTCAAAATTGACCTTAATCTCGAGGGATTCGATAGCCTGATTATGCGATTAATCTAAGGAGCGAAAAATGGAATTGTTATCCCCGGAAGTATTTATTCCGCTGAAAATTAATACGAGAAAAGGTCGCAGAGCCAACGTTGTAAAACCTGAGGAGGTCTACTCAGTTACACCGCTTTCAAAATTACTGACGAAGGCTTATATCCTGCAAAAACGTCTTCTCGAGAATCCACGAATCAGCCAAAAGGAATTCTGCGAATTGAACAAAATTTCGCCTAGATATCTTCGAGGAATCATGCAATTTAATTACTTTAGTCCGAAAATCAAAAAGATGATCATGAACGGCTGGATGCCGAAAAATTTCTCGACTCAACAGATCCTGACAGGGAAGATTCCGCTTCTTTGGAGTGAGCAAGAGAAGACGATCATTTGAAAAGAAAGTTGATAAAAAACCTAATAAAATCAAAGAATTAACTTGCTAAAGAAGAAAAAGGCTCTATATTACAAGACGAGGTAAGGATAGAGGAAAAAATGAACGATATCAATAAGTTAAATACAAAAAACAGCGATGATATATTTGTCGATGAGGACGGTATAGAATGGAAGAAAGTTTGTTCCAGGGATTATGTTTTGATGACAGATGATGAACCTTTGGTTGGCACAGCGACGCTGTTTTCTACGGGTGAACACGGTTGGTTTAAATATGTTGATGTAGAGCATGACGTTGATGCAGGCGAACATTGGAGCAAACGTACAGCCAAAATCTATTTTGAAGAAAATCTAGAAATACATCTGGAAGGTAAAATTTACTGGGCACGATAAAA
>JAFQBQ010000077.1 GCA_017416635.1 Alphaproteobacteria bacterium
ACTCGTGAATTTAATAATCGGCTGTTTAGATATAATCCATTCCTGCGCGTTTAAATTTTGTATCGCTAAAGATAAAACCAAATGGCCGAATTAAATCAACCGGAACTCCCAAACATGAAGACAATCGCAAAAGCGTCCCGCTGTTTTGTGCAATTTGAGGATGGTATATCGCCAAACGAATCATTATTCTTCTGATTTAATTTCTTGCAGCAGCCAACGAGAATCCGTTGCAGCAATTTTTCTAGAAAATACCCAAACATCCGTTCGATTTTCTACGAAATCCAAGTCGCCCTCTATGACTTCGCCGCCAGCAGATTTCAAAACGTTGCTTTGTTCGGTCACAAATTTAACCGTTACCAAAAGATCTTCGTCAGTTTTTTCAGCATCAAGAATTTCCATGGATACGAATCTTACCAAGTTGCCTTCAAGAACTTCGCCACGTGATTTTCTATCATCGATTGCCATAGAAAATGCATTATATGTTCTCGGCGCGAGCAAATCTTTGAGAGTACTTTTATCTCCCTGCGCATATGCAGAAAATACAATCGAAAATACTTTTTCAGCTTTTCTTAAAAAATCTTCTGCTTCGAATTTTTTGTAACAGTCGGAAATTATTTTCAGCTTTTGCTCCAAATCTGAAATTTTCGGTTCGACTGCTTCCTCTGTAAAATCTCGAAGGTTTTCTTTTTCTACCTTAAAACCGATTTCCACTCCTAAAATCTTATTCAAGGTAAACAGCAGAAAAGCACAAACTATTGCAAAAAATATAATGATCGACATTTCCCTCGCCTTAGCTCGATAACGCAGACCCGCCGACAGTGACGTTGCTTAAAAGAACGCTCGGCTCGCCGACTCCGACTGGAACCCATTGCCCGTCTTTTCCGCAAGTACCGACTCCATTGTCCAACGAAAAATCATTACCAACCATCGAAATCTTTTTCAAAATACTCGGCCCATCACCTATAAGCATCGCGCCTTTTACCGGAGTTGTGATTTTTCCATTTTCGATTAAGTACGCCTCCGAAGCGGAAAACACGAACTTGCCCGACGCGATATCGACCTGACCATCAGAAAATGATTTTGCGAAAATGCCTTTTTGAACGGAAGCAATCATTTCATCCTGAGTTTTGTCTCCTCCAAGCATGAAAGTATTCGTCATTCTCGGCATCGGCAAACATTCGTAACCTTCGCGACGTCCATTTCCCGTAAGCGGAGCTTTCATCAAATATGCATTCTGCCGATCTTGCATAAAATTGACTAACTTTCCGTTATCGATCAACACAGTGGATTGAGTTTCCGTTCCTTCGTCGTCGATATTTAGAGAACCGCGCCTTTTTTGAATCGTTCCGTCATCAACAACAGTAACGCCAGGTGCTGCGATTGTTTCGCCTAACAAACTTTCGAACGCGGAAGTCTTTTTTCTGATTGCGTCACCCTCTAATCCATGACCGACAGCTTCGTGAAGTAAAATTCCAGTCCAACCATTTCCTAACACAACCGGCATTTCTCCGACAGGAGCAGGAACCGCTTCCAATTTCACCAACGCTTGACGAACAGCTTCATCAACAAAATTTATTTTTGTATTTTCGTTGAGCAATTCATCATATCCGAAACGTCCGCCGCCCGACATCATTCCGCTTTCCAAAACTCCGTTGCGCTCAACAACGACGACAACCGACAATCTTACAAGCGGACGAATATCTGATGAAATTTTTCCTTCGTCATTCGCGATATGCACGACCTGCCAAGAACCGGCAATGGTCGCGATAACTTGCTTAACATTGGCGGATTTACTTCTTGCGTATTCATCCAGCGAACGCAAAAAATTTATTTTTTCTGCAGGCGAAACCGAGTTTATGAACTTCGATGAGGGATATAAATCATTTTTTCGAGGGGCTTCGCAAAGGTGGGCTCTTTCTTCGAAATTTCCGTTCAATCTTTTTTTAATTTCGTTCGCATCCAAAATCGAAGAATAAAAATACTTCGCAGAATCATCCGAAAACCTACGCAAACCAAATCCACGCTTGGATTCTAAATTCGGAGATCGCACTATTCCGTTTTCGATTTTAAAAACTTCGCTTTCTTTATATTCGACGAAAAGCTCTCCGTGGATATTTTTACAAAAAGCATCCATCGCCGCGCATTCCAGAGAATGCAAATCACAAATGTTGTTAAAAAACCCAGAAGCTTCGTTCATGAAAACGCTCAACTGTTATTTTTATTTTTTGCTAGACTCTCGACCGCCGCATCCAATTCCATCTGCGAGCAAAATCCGAGCAAAACAGGATCTCGCGAACGCAACTCGCTCATTCTGGCATAAGTTCTGTTTCTGATCGACTCGACTGTACTTTTTGTCGTAGAAAGCAAAGAGCAAATTACCGAATCCGGCATGTCAGGATAATATTTAAGCAACCAAGCTATTGCATCTGGGCGTTCCTGCCGCTTCAATAGCGGAACATACTTCCTTCTAGACTTTTTCTTAGGTTCGGAAAACCCTTTGGTCTGCATCACAAGTCTGGCTTCCGAATCTTTAGAGCACCTTTCAATTTCGCTTTTTGTTAACTGACCGAGAGCGACAGGATCAACTCCTTGCATTCCAACAGAAACTTGATCATCCGCCAAGGCCTGCACCTCCATTTCATGCAATCCGCAAAAATCTGCAATCTGAGCAAACGTCAGAGAAGTATTCTCTATTAACCAAACAGCAGTACCACGAGGCATAATAGGTGTATTCATATTAAAATCCAATTCACATACTGTTGCATATTATAACGTTTATTGGGAAATCTCAATGAAATGGAGAACTATATGATTAATAAATTCTTATTCGGTGTTTGGTTTCAGTGTAGTAGATGCGATAAATTCCATAAATGTACAAATTCTAATGCATTAATACCTATTGTAAATATCTTCATGACGACGTTTAAAACGTCATTTGGTATCTTTCGAAGTGTATACTGAATTTTCGCGTGTAATTCATCTTGTTAATCGCATTCACGAGGTCATCATAAGCCTTCCACTAATCGCTGTAAATTGTTGAATCGCTCGGAGCAAGCCTTTTTATGATAGGAAAATATCTTGAAAAGGGTTCGTGCTAAGATTTTATACATCAAGAAATAAAAAATGCAAAAATTTATTTCTATTTGACAAAATTTTCAATATCGTATACAATGTATCCCGTTATGGGTGAAAGGAAATAAAAATGAAAACTAATAAATTGATCACAGCTTCAGTTTTAAGCGTTGCATTGAGTATTAAAGCATTAGATGCGATGAAGCTGCCTACATGGAGAGATCCTGCGCAAACTTCAAATTCTCATTTTTCCACGGTTTCTCTCAGTCAAACATGTAACAATCAAACCAGCTTAAGTGAAATAATGAAAATGTTGCAAAGTATGCAATCAAGTATTCAGAACTTGGCTCAGAATATACAAAACTTAAGTCTGCGACTTAGGGAACTGGAAGAGCAAGGGGGAATATTCGAATTTGCAGATGAATTGGCGTTTATAAAAATACGAAAACTATCAGCAGCATACAAAAGCGCGATAGCTATGGAAAATAAAGATGAACTTGAAATGCGTAAAAACGCATTGGTTACGAGAGTGAAAGCTTACACAAATGAGAAGCTTTCGCCATTTTGCCCTGGGGAACTCGTTGATAAAAAAGTTGCTGTTCAGATATTAAGAGCTGTTGAACAATTAGGCTACGCTTATGTGCGCACAAGTACAAATATTATCGATCAGTACTTCGAAGAATCTTCTGATTTGCTTCTTCAAGATCTGCCAACATCCTACCGAATAACACGCGAAATCGGCGATCAGCTAGGTTTTCAAATACGGGATTACAAGATGTATAAGTCATAACACACTACGGACCTATTACGGAAGTCGGCTTCCGCGTCAAAATAGACAGCTACTCGCAGCTATCAATTGCTTCCGAGCCTACTTTCTTTTTATATTGCTTGAAGCCCTGAATAGTATGAAACCGCTCATCGGTATTTGCATGCTCATCTAAATGGAAATAATACGTACTGTAACCAATAAGGCTCTTCGCTGGTTTTAGATATCTATGCCAATCTTTCACAGGAGGTAATTTCCCGTCCATATTTCTAGTTACCAAGATGCTTTCACGAGACTGCAGAGCAGCCAGGACTTTCGGGTCAGCTTCGCCGGAATCTTCTCCAAGTTTTACAATCGTAGCCATCTCCGACTCAGTTACCACGTCGAGCAAATACACCTGACCTGTATCTGATACAAACATAAAACTTCCGTAAGGATCCGTTAAATAATATTCAACTGGAGAAATTGCGGACAAAAGCGACGTAAAGAAATTCGCAAATATAGGATCATTTAAGACCATCTCTTTATTGTTTGCGTATCTTTCCACAAGAGATGTAGTAAAAAAGTCATAGTATCTTTTCAGACACACGTTAATCATTGAGACGATCCTATCGGAAAAATCTGTCCCGTTTTTGTTTAAAAAACCTTGAATCTGTCCTTTGTTAAACGCATTAATAGCGACTTGATTGTCTGCCATACCTGTTAACAAAACTTTCTGTACGTTAGAAACTTTCAGCCGACTGAAAAATTCCAGACCTGTCATATTAGGCATAAAATAGTCTGACAAAACAACCGGAATCCTGCGAAATCTCTCGGGATCATAAACCACGCTGGATATATTTTGTATATTTATAACCGGCGACTGATTTTCTACACCTGGCAAATATTGCGCTGATACAATATCTGAAATTTTCAAGGCGTGGAACGGCTCTGTTTGATTTATGTAATTTGCAGCTTTAATTGGATCCGAGAAACATTTCAGAACAAATTTGTCCAACGAAATGCAACCAACCATACTTTCTAAAAAATTAACATTGTCATCGACCACAACAACAGTCGCTGGACAAAAACAGCTCAAAACACGATCCATATATCACACTTCACTCAAATTTAAAGTCTAATGGTACTTCTACTATAATCTTCAAAAAATTGCAATCAATATAATATATTGTATACAATTTTTGATTGTAAAACATCTACTAAATGCCAAGTTTCTCTCCACCCAGTATATGCATATGGAAATGTAAAACTTCTTGTCTTGCATCTTCCCCTGTATTTGTGAGTAATCTAT
This sequence comes from Alphaproteobacteria bacterium, assembly GCA_017416635.1. Classification (GTDB taxonomy): domain Bacteria; phylum Pseudomonadota; class Alphaproteobacteria; order UBA3830; family UBA3830; genus UBA3830. Next base: position 5,130 of record JAFQBQ010000077.1, read on the forward strand.
ACCCACTTTTCCCCAGATTCAGCGTCTGCACGACTTTTTCCACGGAATGAAAAAAACGTTCAGACTCTCCAGGATTGGAATTGCATACAAAATCCGAAAAATCAGTGTATTCCCCTTTGGTAATCACCAATACGTGAATTTTGCTTATCGGATTGATATCATGAAAAGCCAAGCACTCATCGTCTTCATAAACGATCTTCGCCGGAATTTGCTTTGCTAAAATTTTCGCAAATACATTATTCTTGTCATACATAATTATCTCCGTCTTTAACACTACCAATGATCGTTACCACGATCACCAGACATCGGATTCTCCATGCAACAAGGAGAGCTCTTTATGTACTTCATTAGTAACATATCTCGACTTAACCATAAAGTTAAATTTGAAGAAATAATTTCAGCTCTGTCTGAGATATTGTGAGAGTTTTCTTGAACATCTAAAACAAAGGCAACATCC
>JAFQBQ010000078.1 GCA_017416635.1 Alphaproteobacteria bacterium
ATGTGAAAAAGATGACAGATAAAATTTCTGGTTCTGATGTTTCAGTTGTTACAGTAGGTTCGAGTTCGGCCGACAAGATGGCTCCTCTGATACAAAAAAATGGATTAAGGGTGAAATAATGAAGCGCGCTTTATTTATTGCGTTATTTTGCGGATGCTCTTTGCAAGTTTTGGCAGAATGCGATTCGGGTATTTTAAAAAGAGTATCTCAATTGCTCATCGATTACATATGTCCGGCATCTGGCGTGCCTGGGGGATATTATAAATCTCGTAAATATCTTGAAAAATTCGGAATTCATTTGCCGAGAGAAATATTCAATACCAAAAATGTTCTTTCATTTGCAGGAACAGACGAGCAGCGATTGAATCAATTCAAGAAAGAGTGTAATTCCGATTCGAAAATTGTTTGGACAATGCGTGGCGGATTTGGTTCTTACAAACTTCCAGAATTATTAGAAAACTGGAAGCCTAACAAATCCAAAATTTTTATCGGATTCAGCGACAACACTGCTTTGAATTTGTATATATCTCAAAATTGGCGCGGCTGGATTGTAATTCACGGAGCTGGATTTGCTCAAGTCACACAAGGAAAATACGATCCGAAAAATTTTTCTATGTTGCTTGATATTCTCGAAAAAAGAGTCAGTAAATATAAAATTCCAGGACTATATCCACTAAACAAAATCGCTGAAACACAAACAAATGTCAGCGGTAAACTTACAGGCGGAAATTTAACATTGCTTGAAACCAGTTTAGGCACAAGTTGGGAGATTCAATCTGACGACAAGATTCTGTTTATAGAAGATTGTAACGAAGCCGCTCCGAAAACGTATCGCTCTTTGTATCATTTAAAAGTGTGCGAGAAATTTAAAAATGTCCGTGCAATCATTTTTGGAGAATTTACCGGAGTCGGTCGCGATCATCTGAATTACCTAAAAGCGTTCGCAAATGATTTAAACATTCCAGTTTTTAAAACAGATAAATTCGGTCACGGGTATCACAACTACCCGATAGTTTATAACGCAGAAGGAACTATATCTGAAAATGCTCTGACCATTAATTTGCGATAGGTAAGGGAATCGTTATAAAATATACACTATATTTGCGCTAACGAAACAGAAGATTTGATGCAAATAATTGTGGAACTGGGTTTGCAGCTGAAAGATAATGATTCTATTGCGAAAAAACAGCAAATTTTAATTAATTACATTTAAATGTTGTTGAACATCACGAAAGTGTTTTGAAAAAGCAGCGATAGGTGTATATTCTATACGTATGAGTTCAGAGGAGTGGGTATGTTCAAAAGTTTAGCAAACGCAATACGTTTTTTGGCGATAGATCAAGTTGGACAAGCTAATAGCGGGCATCTCGGCTCTTCGTTGGGAATTTCTGACTGTTTGACTGTACTGTTTAAGAATTTTTTGGTCTTCGATCCGGAAAATCCATTTTGGCCGAATCGAGACAGATTCGTTCTTTCGGGAGGGCACAATTCTGCGGCATTGTACGCGGTGTTGCATCTAGTAGGTTACGATAATATCTCGATTAATGAATTAAAAAATTTCAGATGTCTCGGTTCGAAAACGAGCGGGCATCCTGAGTACGATATTCAGTCAGGCATTGAAATTTCTACAGGACCGTTAGGGCAGGGGGTCGCCAATGCTGTCGGAATGGCTTTGGAAGAACGTCTGCTTAATGCTCGTTTGGGCGATGATTGCATCAATCATTATACATATGTTATTGCCGGAGAGGGCGATTTGATGGAAGGCGTCGCACATGAAGCGTGTTCTTTGGCCGGAACGTTAAAATTAGGTCATTTGGTATTGTTGCACGATAGGAATAACATAACTATCGACGGCTCTACTAATGTGTCGTGCAAAGATGACATATCGAAACAGTTTGAGGCATATCATTGGCATATCCAAGAAGTTAACGGTCATGACGAGCGAGCCTTGTCGGCAGCCATTGAGGAGGCAAAACAAGACGATCGTCCATCTATAATAATATGTAATACAAAAATAGGATATGGAACTCCTCGTGAAGGATTGCCGTCTGCACACAGCGGAGCCTTAACGAAAGAAGAGCGCGAATTTGCGTGTAAATATTTCGGTTGGGACAGTGCACCGTTTGAAGTTCCTGAGTATATTCAGCATCTTTGGCGGATTCTTGGGAAAAGAAATCACGAATTATGCGAAGCTTGGTATCAAAAGCAGTTTGATTCTTATCAGAAATTAAATGAAAATGATTATGCGAACGCGCAAAGCGTATTCAGAAAGATTAAAAAAGATTATTTTATAAATCGTCCATTTATCGCGACCAGAACTTCATTCAAAAATATTTTGAACGAATTGATAAAGGCATCTAGTACATTAATTTCCGGATCTTGCGATTTGGGAGGATCAACTGGCTGTAGGACTGCAGACATGACTCCGATAATCGGTGAAGATTCGAAAATAAATTTTGCGGGGAATTATATTCATTATGGAGTCAGAGAACATGCAATGGGGGCCATTCTGAATGGGATGACTGCTGGCGGAAAGATTCGTTGTTGCGGCGGGACGTTTTTGGCGTTCAGCGATTACATGCGACCTGCGATTCGTATGAGTGCATTGATGGATATTCCATCGATTTTTGTGTTTTCACATGATTCAATAGGAGTAGGGGAGGATGGTCCGACACATCAGCCTGTAGAACAGCTCGCCGCGCTGAGAGCAATGCCGAATTTACAGGTGTTCCGTCCTGCAGATGCAATGGAAACAGTGGAATGTTGGGAACTTGCTTTGCAGAGTCGGCATCCGTCCGCGATTATTTTAACAAGACAATCTGTTTTGAGTGTTCGGTATTCAGGAAATACAAATCTTTGCGAAACCGGAGCTTACTTGCTCAATGATGATGAGCTTAATCACAGATTTACGATTATCGCATCAGGTTCTGAAGTTGGAATTGCGTTGGAGCTGAAAAAGAAATTAAATGATCATGGCGTGTTTGGAAATGTTGTAAGTTTCCCTTGCTGGAAGTTATTTGATGAGCAGTCGCAGGAATTTAAAGACACTGTTTTGGGAAAGAATTGTCTGAGAATCGGCATCGAGGCGTCGAACGGTTTCGGATGGGAAAAGTATTTGGGCGAACATGGTAAATTTTTCGGAGTTCAACACTTCGGAGTGTCTTGTCCAGCTCAAGAAGCATTTGCATATTTCAAATTAACCGCAACAGATATTTTCAATAAGGTAATTGAGGAATTTATAAACTAATGAGAGTAGCAATTAACGGATTGGGGCGCATCGGTCGCTTAGTTTTAAGGGCTGTATTTGAGCAATATCGAAACGATGTAGAAGTTGTAGCCGTCAATGACCTGATGGACATTGATACGTTTTTGCATTTATTTAAATATGACTCAGTCCATGGAAAATTTTCATGCGCCGTAAAAAAGACGGCGACTAATCGATTCTCGATAAACGATCATGAAATAGAATATCTTTCTCAAGGGGATCTTAAAGATTTACATTGGAGTAAATTTGATGTTGATCTCGTCATGGAGTGTTCCGGAAAGTTTAAAGATCGAAAAGATTGTTCTGCTCACATAAATAATGGTGCAAAAAAGGTTTTGTTATCCTGCCCAGGGAAAGATTTTGATAAAACCATTATTTTTGGAGTAAACAACGACCAATTAACCAAAGAAGATATCTTCGTTTCAAACGGTTCTTGCACGACAAATTGTTTAGCAACAGTTGTTAAGGTAATTCATTCGGAGTTTGGTATTGCTTCAGGGACGGTTTCGACAATTCATTCTTACACTAGGGATCAATATCTTGTGGATTCTTTTCATAAGGATTTAAGAAGAGCGCGAGCAGGGGCAATAAATATTATTCCGACGAATACGGGCAGTGCCGTGGCTATCGGAGATATTTTTCCGGAGTTGAAGGGGAAATTGCTGTGTCAGGCGTTTCGAGTTCCTATAGAAAATGTTTCATTGATAGACTGCTGTTTTTCAGTGGAAAAGGATATTACGGAATTAGCTGCAAAAAATGCGATTATAAATTGGGCTGATTTCAAAATCGGAAATGGGGTACTTCAATATACTGAAGAGGAATTAGTTTCATCTGATTTTAATCATTCAGCGTGTAGTGCTTGCGTAGATTTACCTTTGCTCAAAGTCATTAACTCAAATTGTTTAAAGATTATCGCGTGGTATGACAATGAATGGGGCTTTGCAAATCGCATGTTAGATAATGCCTGTTTAATGTTTAGATGATTTGTGGTAGATTTTTTCCATGAGTAAAGATATTAAGGACATGGAGTTTGAAGAGGCGTTGTCGGAATTGGAGAGGATTTCTTCTCTGATGAATGAAGGCAAGCTTTCTTTAAAAGATGCTGCGGCCATGTACGAAAAAGGAGTGCAACTGCGGAGTCATTGCGCAAAAATTCTGAGCGACGTGGAAATGAAAGTAAGCCGAGTTGCAGTTGATGCAGATGGTCATGTGGAAATTGTTGAAGGGGAAGATCAGTAATGGATATTATCGCCGTTCCTTTGCTTTTGCTGTTCAAAGCTATTATAGATTTTGCTATTTGGATTGTAATTGCCGATGTAGTTATATCTTGGTTGATGATTGCGAACATTTTTAATTTAAATAATCGGTTCATAGCGGCTCTTATAGATTCTGTTGCGAAATTATCTAATTTTATAATGGCTCCAATACGCGAATGGTTGCCGGTGTCTATAGGAATGTTAGATTTATCTCCGCTGGTTGCGCTTTTAGTGCTTACTTGTTTTGACAATATGATTTCGAGGATTTTGTTAAGATTTGTTTAATGAATTTGTTTTACTATTGATATATTTAAAGAAGTGAGAAATTACTGGAGAGGTTATAATGAAAAAAATGCTTTTTATTAGTGTGGTTTGTTGTGGTTTTTTGTTAAACGTGGAAGCAGAAAATCAAACTTATATAAGTTCTGAAGAGATTAACGAAATAGCAGAGCAGACTCGTGCCAATACCGGAGCGATAGACGAACTTAAACAAACGATTAAGGAGTTGCAGCAAAAAATTGAGGCATTAGAAAAGAGCACTCATGAAGAAAAAAATAATCAGGAGACGCAATCTGAGATTAAAGGAAAGTCCGCTGATGAAGTCACGAAAATGGCAACTTCATTAATTGATGAGAATCAAACTGAAAAAGCAAGGTGCATATTAGAAGCATATATTAAAGATCATCCAAAAGATCACCATTGTGATGCGATGTATTCTCATATTGGGGAGAGCTATTTCCGTGAAAAAAATTACAAAGACGCCGCAGCAGCGTTTATGCAGAGCTATGAATTAAATCCAAGTGGGAAAAAGTGTCCGGAATGCTTGTATAAGTTGGCGTTATGCTTCGGCGAACTAGGTAAAAAAGGTCCAATGAAAGAAACTTTGCAGAGAATAATCGATAGCTATCCAAAGAGTGATTCTGCAAAAAGAGCCAAAGAAAAATTGAAGCAGTTAAATTAATGTATTCTGGCGATCTGTCTTTGCTTCCGCAATGTTTTGAGAGAGAGATGGATCGCTTGATTTATTTCTACAATAAATATTATAAAAAAAACGAGTTCAACAGTATTTGCGTTGCGGTTTCAGGTGGCGCGGACAGTGTTACTTTGCTCTTGCTTCTCGAAAAATGGTGTCGACAAAATAATTGGAAATTATATTGCGTCACTGTCGATCATCAGTTGCGAGAAGAGTCCATTGAAGAGGCGCTGTACGTAAAATCTTTATGCGATAAATTGAATGTTCCGCATACAATATTAAAATGGGAACATGAACAAATTGAAAATCACGGACATTTAGAAAGTGCTGCGCGAGAGGCTAGATACAATCTTCTAAAACACTTCTGCAAAGAAAAAAATGTAAATTTCATCGCTACAGGACATAATTGGAACGATCAACTTGAAACATACGAATTAAGAAAAGATTTCGGAAGCGGTGACATCGGTTTGGCAGGAATGAGTCAGGTACGCTCGATTGATTCCGATTTGGTCATATTGCGTCCGCTGCTTCCTTTTTTTAAAAAGGACTTTGAAAAATTTTTAACGTTGAATCATGTCGAATGGAAAACCGACTTCATGAATTTTGATGAAAATTTTCAGAGAGTTAAAGCACGGAATCGGATTAATCAGTATTCTGAGGAAAAAATTTCAGAAATTTCGTACGAAATAGAAAAATACGGAAAAGCGCGGTATCAAATAGAAAAGTTCGCTGTCTTTTTTATAAAAAATTACTGTAAGTTTTCGCAATTTGGATTTTGCGAAATAAATATGGATGAATTTTTGAAAATGTCGGAAGATGTTCAGGCTGAAATTTTGCGGAAAATTATTTGGGATGTCGGCGGGAAATTTTATCCTACGCAAATATCTATAAATTCAGTCTCAGATATCATTAATCGAAAAATGAACACTGTTGGCCGTTGCCTTATTAAGGTTAAGAAGAAAACCATATTTATTTTTAGAGAAAACAGAAATATTGAAAGAATAATTCTGAAAAATGAACAACATGATGTCATTTGGGATAATCGTTTCAGAATAAAAATTGCCGAAAATTGTTTCAATGGAGTGATTTTTTCGGCAAATGAGGAATACGCAACGGAAATACCGCTGCTGGCGTTGCATGGATTCCCTTGTTTATATGAAAATCATAAAGTAAAATATAGTTTGGATTTGTGGACAAAGCATATGGTTTCTGTGATTCATAAACCAGAGCTTTGGGACGTATATTGCGGAGTAGATTGTGGGTAAAAATTTCAAAGGCTTAACAGTGTGGATTGCCGTCGGCTGTTTCTTGTTTATTTTGGCTCAGGCATTTTCAAATAATTATGACGAAACTTCGACTGTTCCATACTCGGAGTTTTTGAACGATGTCGATAATGGTAAGGTTTCGCAAGCTGTAATACGAGGATTTACCGTTAATGCTTTGTATTCTGACGGGCATACGGTTGTTACGTATAATCCGCAAGATTTGAATCTTGTTCAGCGATTGCTCGA
>JAFQBQ010000079.1 GCA_017416635.1 Alphaproteobacteria bacterium
AAGTGTCGATAAATTATTTATTGTTTGGAAATTCATATTTCCAGCCAAAGCCGTCAGAAAATGTGCCCAATGAAAAATAATCACGGATTGTTTATTTCATTCGAAGGCGGAGAAGGTGTTGGGAAGTCGACTCAGGTTGCTCTTTTAGCGGAATCTTTGCGTCAACGCGGTTACACTGTAATTACAACGCGCGAGCCTGGTGGAAGTGAAACGGCAGAGCAAATTCGGCAGATTATTCGAGCAAAATCCGAAATCGAAATGGATGCCATCACCGAGTCGTTGCTAATTTTTGCCGCGCGCCGCGATCATTACGTTAAATTAATAAAACCTCAGCTGCAGAAAGGAAATATCGTAATTTGTGATCGTTTTTTTGATTCATCTTTAGTTTATCAAGGCGTTTTGGAGAATGTTCCGATTACCCAGCTGATGTTTTTGAAACAAATGGCGTTAGAAGATTTCGAACCTGATATTACTTTTGTGCTCGATATTCCTTCAGATATCGCGCGGCAGCGAGCGCTGGGTCGGCAGCTGTCTTTTGATAAATACGACAAAATGCCGGCAGACAATTACGAAATTATCCGCAACGGATTTTTAAAGCTAGCACAAGTCTTTGATTATCGTACAGTTTTGATCAACTCCATCGGAAATATTCACAACATCGCCGACAAAATCTTAAATAAGTACATCCTGCCTAAATTACACTAAGTTCGATATGCATCGGCAAATTGAAAGAAATAATCACTACGTATCTATACGCTAATTCTTTATCGCCATAGTTCCCATCAAGCGAATAGTTTTCCTATTCAAGTCAGTTTTGTGCACTACGGTGTCCTCCGTCTTTTTGGAAGCTTTTTTCAGAGAGAAATTCATCATAAACATGACGCCCCAACGATTATTCATTTTTTTCTCACCGATAATTCCAATATGAGGGACGATTCTTGCAGAATTCAATGAACACACATTCTGACCGTTTGCGCGATATGTATACTTTCCTCCAATCCTTGATGCCCCGACTTGTAATGCAGCAGAAGATGCCATTTTCGGGAAAATTCCTCCAGCGAATACGCTAAGTTCCGGAATAATAGTAGAGGATTTAAACTCAGCAGTTTTCTCTCCGGCATGAGCGTTTCCACGTGCGGCAGCGTATCCTGCATTCAGATCCTCCCAACTACCGCTAGTTTTTTTTGTCTTTTGCACATCCAAAACACCATTAACACCGACTATAAAACGCCCCTTGCACTTTTTGGTATAAGCTCCACCGAAAGAAAGCCCAAAGTCATTTGATTTTTTTGATGAACCTGCGATTCCGTTGCTGGACGCTTTATAATCAGACATCAAATAACCCAAACCTCCGAACAACTTAAATCCGTCGTATCTAATTGCTTTTTGTTTTGCTTGCGGACTGATGTCTGCATAGACTTCCGGCTCATAGTCATTTTCGCCATCTGCAGCAACGAGCTCTTCGACTTCATTCGCGGCGAAACTTTGAGAGCAAGTTAACACTAACACAGCACTTATGTAAAATAACTTCATTTTCACTTCCTCTATCGATTTTAGCAAAAATATAAAACATGTTTTATTAAAAAACAATGTTTCTCTGGAATTGATTTTAAATAATTGTTAATAATTATAAGTGTACAATAAGGCGCTTGAAGTTAAGAGGCTGATGTGAATTTACAGAAAGATAATAGATTAGAAATCTTCATTCTTATCCTGATGAGCTGCATAATTTCATGCGCGTCATATGTTTTTTTTCTTAATAATAGCTTGAGTTTTTCTGATACTGACGATTTTATGAGAATCATCAGACTCGACGAATTTTTCAAAACTGGAGATTTTTATAATTCAGTCATAGATCGAGCCAATTATCCATATGGATGCGATTTACATTGGACCAGATTTTACGATCTTTTTTTGAGCATTCCGATTTTGATAATACATTGGCTGGGAATCTCCATAGAAGACTCCATCAAATATGTATGTTTCGTGATCAGTCCGATAATTAAACTAATTTGCATAATCCTTGTGTTTGATTTACTCAAAAAATTCATGAGCAAAGAAAGCTCGTTCGTTGGAGCCGCCGTATTTTGCGGAACGCCATTTGTTTCGACGATTTTTTCTTTCGGCAGACCCGATCATCACGCTTTTATCAGGATGTGGATGATTATATACGCAAGCAGCTTAGTAGATATTCTGCAAGCTGATAAGGGGAAAATCAAACCATTTTTGAAATCAGGAACGATTGCTGCAATAAACGTTTGGATTTCTCCTGAAACGCTCATACCTATTTTATTAGGTGAATGTGTTTTGTTCTTAAGATCATTTAATGATGAGGAATTGTGCGAAAAATTGTATTTTAAAAATGCGACTACAGCATTTTTCATTATGGTCATCACGGGAATTGAGCAAAAAGTCTTTTCCGCTCCTTCTTACGGACTTACTGTATGTTTTTGGATATTTTTGTTCGCTCATGCTATGAAGTCTAAATTAACATTTCAAAGTCCGTATTTAAGATACTGGCATTTCGCATATCTGTTAAATCTTATGATGGTTATGCCTTTTATCGGTCCAGTTGAGTATGATAAAATATCGATAGTTCATTTCGTTGTTTTTGCTTGCATTACTGTTGGAATGGCTATCAATATACAATTAATGGGGCAAAAATATCACAAAATTGACATAATTATATGGTGTGCAGTTATTGCGACGGTCTTCTTGTCTATTTATCCCTTGTTTCTTAAGGGCATGGCAGCAGACGTGCCAGAGTTAGCGAAAAGGATTTGGCTGTATAAAGTAAATGAAATGAGATCGCCTTTCGCTAAAGATACCGGTCTGTTCATGATCGTATTTTTCATTATTTGTTTAGTTGCAATAGTAGTAAAAATACAAGAACTATCCAAAAACAAAATTTTTCAATGGACGGAAGAAAATACGATATGGTGGCTTTTTACCGCATTAGGCTCCGCATATACGATTTTAGGATGCTGCGCGTACAGAATGCTTCCTTATGCTGCATTGTTTTCAACACCTTTAATTATATCTCTCGGAATGGATAGTTTTTGGGTAAAAAAATGGAATCATTTATCAAAAATTGTATTTACATTATGTTTAGGCGTGTTCTTCGTGTGTTTTACGGGATATTGCGAATTTGATCCTGAAGAAGCTAAAAAAAATAGAAAAGAAACGTATTCTCCATTGGAGTTATTTAACTTTTTGGATAAATTGTCTCCTACCCCGAAAGTTATAATGGCCTATGCAAATGACGGACCAACACTTTTGTACTACACCAAGCATACTGTCATCAGTGTCCCGTATCACCG
>JAFQBQ010000080.1 GCA_017416635.1 Alphaproteobacteria bacterium
AAAAATTCTGGCAGGAACTCTTAAAGGATTATACATAGATTCTCCAAATTCCGCGCGTCCGACATTATCTCGTTTTCGGCAAACTTTGTTCGATATTTTGGAATCGTTTGCAAGTGGAAATAATTTCGGGCATTTTTTTGAAGGTAAAATAGTATTGGATTGTTTCGCCGGATCGGGCGCACTAGGTTTTGAGGCATTATCGCGCAGAGCTTCGTTTGCATATTTTATTGATCGCGACCGAAAGGCCGTAAATACCATCTTTAATAATGCAAAAAAATTGGGAGTGATTTCGTCTTGCAAAATAATGCGAGCGGATGCGACGACAATAAAACCGTCAGAAAATTATCGTCCTGAAATTTGCGATATTGTGTTTATCGATCCACCATACGGACAGGTTTCCATAAAACAAACGATAAATAATTTTCAGCAAAGCGGATGGATTGATGATAACTCCTTGCTGATTATCGAAGAACCAGCAAGATCGACAGAGGAAATTCCAAACATCGAGTGCTTATTGCAAAAATGCATCGGAATATCCTCGTTTAGGTTGGTGAAGATCTTGCGTCATTGTTAGGAATATAATTACGGTGGCACTAACAAACTAACGTAAAGAGTTCAACCCAATTGTAGATTGTTACTTCACTATCAAATTTTTTACTTCCTGCTTTACGACATCACGGACGACATTTTCCAAATGTTCATCCAGCCAAGTTTTGACCAACGCCGTTGTGATATTGGTAACGATCTCTGAAATCGACCTCTTATCATCACATTGATCTAACTTTTCTGATAGATTGCTCTCCAGAAAAGGCTTTTCATGAGTTACTGGCTCATCTAATTTTTCTGATGGATTACTTTCTGGCTGAGGCTTCCCCTGATCGGCAGCTTCTTCAAGCTTTTCTGTTGGGAGGTTTTCTAGCTGAAGCTTTTCCTGAGCAGTTACTTCGTTTTCGCCGCTTGACTGGACCAATTGCAAAAACGTTTTTATATCGCTATTGTCCGAATCAGCTGACGATTTTGCAGATGCGCTACCATCTACTGATTTTACATTGACAATTCTTCCATCAGACGACAGCATATCAGTTAGTTCTAAAACTGGGGGATCCTTGTCGATCACCATTTGCTTAATCGACGACAAAACGTCATCCAAAGACATCTCACTACTTTCATCAGCCATAATTCCTCCTAATCCTTGATTACTTTTTCACTTTCGAAGCTTCTTGTTCCCTACATCCCTGCGAAATCGATTCCAAAGACAACTGCCCCATTAACGCGCAGAGCTGAACTAACATATCAATCTTTTCCTTCAGCGCTGTTGCCAAATTAATGCGAGCGTTCAAACGTGCGTTCTCGCCATCCAGATATTCCATCAGTGATTTCAGACCAGACATAAACTGATCAAAATTGCTTTCGGAATTAATTTCTGAACTTCTTACTGCCGCAACTGCTGCCGCCGTAGAGGCAACCGCCGCAATATAAGCGCTCCAGTAAATTTCACAATTCCGAGCGATTTCCAATTTCTTATCTTCAGCGGTGAACTTCGCTCTCTGAGCTAAATTGCTGGCATATTTCATTCCATAATATGTAGGAACGGTGACAATTGGAATTTCTACCGAGATCGAAGCATCGTAACTTCTGGTATCTTTTCTTTCTATAGCATCATCAGGTTTGTTTAAACTTTTTACTGCACTTACACTCGCATTACACACTGGACCAAAAGCCCCTTTTGCAGCGGCGACATCGTTTTCAGCAGCTTCTGCAGCGAACTTACCCTGAATAATCTCTGGTTTTGATTCCATCGCTGCCTTTTTTAATTCTTCCAGCGTGCTTGGAATATTCAAATTTAAATTTGGCAGCTTTACTTCAGCTGTAACTTCTTTATGCGTTAATGAAGTAAGATATGCTTTCGCTTTACTCAGATTACTTTCAGCATTAATTCTGTCATAAATTGCAGACTGCCACTTAGATTCTGCATCCGCAACATCAGCAGGTGTAGCCATACCTTCCGCCAAAGATGCCTTCTGTGCCTCAACAATTTTCGCAAGATTTTCTTCTCGTTGTTTATAAGCTTTTAACTTTTCTTGCTCCGCCCAAATAGAAGTGTAGGAAGCAACGACATTTATAATCAGCTTTTGCTCTTCGCTCTTCAAACTGTACTCCGCTGCTTTTGCCGCATTGCCTTTGGACTTCATATTGTTCACATCTTGAAAACTTTTGAACAAATTTTGGTTTAATCTGAGAGCCATCTCTGTTCGAGTAGTTTTCCCTTTTGAATACACTCGATCTTCCAACGCAGGAAGGGTCGTTCTTTGTCCCGACCGACCTGCGCCAAACGAAGCACTTAAACTTGGAAAGAAAACGGCTTTAGTTTGTTCATGTTGGGCTTCAGCGGCATTTTTTCCTTCCTGAGCGGCTTTCCAACCGTCATTGTTATTGTACGCAGAAATTATAGAATCAATTAACGTCAGCTCTTCGTTTGCTTCTCCGTAAACGCTCGAAAACAAAATTACAGAAAGCATCGAAATATATTTTACATTAATCTTCATGTTATCACCCAACTACTTAACTACTAAACTAAGCCTACGCAAACTCTCCTCTTTCCCGAACGAAACCAACATATCGAAAATACTCGGAGTAATTTTTCTACCTGTTAAAACTCCTCTTAACGGCTGCGCGACTTTTCCGAATCCAATGCCGATTTGCTCTGCCAAAGCACGCAATTCTTTCTCCAAAACTTCTTCTGTCCAAGTTTCAACACTAGAAAGTTTATCTGAAACTGCCTTAAGAATGTCTTTTGTTTTACCATCTACGACTTGCGGTGAAAAATCATCGATATAAATCGATGCAAGTTCTTTCAGCTCGATCATTGTTTTCGAACGCTGCTTCAGTCCGTTCATTCCCAAACGCAATCTTTGCTTAATTTCTTCGTTTATATTCTGATCCGACATTGTTAACAAATCATTTAGCAAACGATCATTGTCTGCTTCACGCATGTAATGCCCATTTAGGTTCGCTAACTTCAAAAAATCCAAACGAGATGCAGACTTCCCCAAACTATCTGTCGTAAACCACTCAATTGCTTGCTTCCGAGAAATAATTTCATCGTCTCCGTGCGACCACCCTAAACGCAGCAAACAATTTACGACTGCCTCAGGAAGATATCCCATATCTTTATAAGCCTCAATTCCGAGAGCTCCATGTCGCTTTGATAATTTTGCACCATCTGGCCCATGAATCAGCGGAATATGTCCGTAAATCGGAGGCGTCCAGCCAAAAGCATCATATATCTGCAAATGTCGGAACGTATTCGTCAAATGATCATCTCCACGAATTACGTGAGTAATCCCCATATCGTGATCATCGACGACTAC
>JAFQBQ010000081.1 GCA_017416635.1 Alphaproteobacteria bacterium
AATCGCAATCAAAATTGAAGTATTAATATCGATAATAAGGACACAACTTAGGCGTACAAGAAAACAATGAATTGAAAGACAACTCTTCTAACATGTTTCTATACCTTACTAATGTTGAGAAATATTCTATATGAAAATAAAATCATTGTCAAGCGAAATTTGAAAAAATATTTTCACGATTTGTTGTTGCAAAAACATAAAGACGCTATAGAATAACTCTGCTAAGCGGGAGTAGCTCAATGGTAGAGCATTGGCCTTCCAAGCCAAGTACGTGGGTCCGATTCCCATCTCCCGCTCCATCGATTAGTTTGCCGTTAATGTAGTTTGATATGTCAATTGATTCTAACGCGGACGTGACTAATTTGTGGAGGTATTAATTTTCATTTTATTTCTTCTTCTAAAAATACAAAAAAAGGGAGCAAAAGCTCCCTTTCTTTGCACTAACAACAAAAACTACTAATACTTAATATTGTAAGCAACCAATGCTCTGACATTCCATCCCTTATTGGCTTCAACAGTCAAGTTATCGATAATGCAATTGGTCTGCTTCGCTCTCCAAACATAACCAGCCTCGATTCTGGTTGAAAACTTCTTGCAGAACGCCTTCTCGACTCCCAAATCAATCTCAGGAACGAACTTATTAATGTTCTTCTTCGTCCGAACACCGTTAGCATTTGGACCCTCCAAAGAAGCCTTTGACCAAACTCCAGCAAACTTCAAATACGCCAAGAAATTGTTTGGACATACGTAACCTAAGCGCAAAGCGATAGCAGGACGTAATCCATTGCTCTTCGACTGTCCCCATTCGGCACCGTTATCTTGATAAAGGGTTTTCTTGTCAGTCTTGCCCCAATCCAACAGAGCTTCAGCACCTGCATAAAACTTACCGTTAAACGCTTTTCCGCCACCTAAACCGATAACTCCGACGAAACGATTAGTATCATGATTTCTAGACCAATCAACCAATCTTGCTTTCGATTCAAGGAAGCTTCCGCCGATACCTAAGAACGCGTAAACACTGTCATAAGAAGACTCAACAACTGCCGTTTCATTTGCGGCAAACTCGACATCTGCAACCTCATCTTGCGCCGAAATCGAGGTAAAAGCTAAAGCGCCTGCAACAGCACCCAATACGATTTTGTTCATATCAAACCTCTAATTAAAACAAGCCACATCATATATTAATGTAAGGTAAATTCAATATGTTTCCAATTTGTTTAAATTTGTGTGGCTTATATAACACAATTTTTATGGTTGAAACAGGAATAATTTCGGCAAGATACTTGACCAAGTCAGTTTATACATATAAATATATGCGTAGTTGAGGCCGGGTGGCAGAATGGTTATGCAGAGGACTGCAAATCCTTGTATGTCGGTTCGATTCCGGTCCCGGCCTCCAATAATTCGCACAGCGTGCGATTTTTTTTGAGATAACTTGGTAATTCAAGCTTTTTTTCTTGTGATATTTGAAATCAATAATCTTTGTTGACAAAATATTAATTTGGCACTACATTCTGAGTAAGCGCTTGATGTGGATCTTGTTATCCTCCTTTTTCTTTCTCCTTTGTGAGTGTACGAGATGCTGATCAAGCGCCTTCGTGTATTTTTATCAATTTAACGTTTTATTTATAAAGAGTTGATACATTGACTTCGATTAGTTGATGGTGTGCTATGTCGAAATTTGCCTTAATATTTTGTTTAATGTTATCTGCTTGCTGCGCTCCTCGCGAAGAGGAAATTATGATCGAAGCGCGCCGACATGCAGAAAAACTGAGATTGCATTTCGGAGGACATCGAATGGGTGATGTTTCCAGTTTGATTGCGGAAACCAAAGCTATTTCTATGGAATTGAAAAGAATAAATAATCGTAAGCTTGCAAATAAATTCGATTCGTACATTGATGTGTTAAGTTTCGGCAACAGAACGTTGGAAGAATCTGTAAATGATATGAAAGATCTTGTAGAACACGGACTTGAGGAAGATACAAAATCTTGTTGTATTCCAAAGCCATCCTGGTGGCCTTTTAAATAGGTGTTAGGTTTATTGCAAAGATTGTTTTAGCATTTCGTACTTTGCAATAATGTAGAAAGAGAGTAATTACTTAGTTCCTTGTGATGATATTAAAAAACAAAACGCCAAATCTTTCGATCTGGCGTTCAATATTAAAAGAGAGAACAATCTATAAAACTACTTGCTTTTTACAATATGCTTTGCTTCTTCCATCGATTCCTTAACTCTATTGGTGATAGTAGAGGTAAGTTCATTGTTCGAAGCGATTATCATATCAGCAATTTCTTTGTTATTGCTAACGGCCTTAGTAAGTGTATCACGAGTAACTTCGTTGAACTTCGCGACAAAATCAGCTGGCTTTTTCCCTTGCTCAACAACAGAACCGAGGTCAGTCATCGCCTGCTTAACAAAAGCTGTTTGTAACTTAATAATACCGTTAAACACCTCTGCGGACATCTTGTTGACCAATGTCAAAACTTCCCAATTCTTCTTGTAAGAATCCACGATCGCATTCAAATCTACATTTGGTGCTTCAAACTTAGGAAAACCTGATGTGGTCTTGTTAT
This sequence comes from Alphaproteobacteria bacterium, assembly GCA_017416635.1. Taxonomy (GTDB): domain Bacteria; phylum Pseudomonadota; class Alphaproteobacteria; order UBA3830; family UBA3830; genus UBA3830. The sequence continues at coordinate 2,577 of JAFQBQ010000081.1, forward strand.
CCGTACCATTATTTGGCGTAGCCATACTTCCTCCTGTAATAAATACAACATTACTATAACAAAAAGTTAAAGTAATTGCAAATTATTACACAAATAAAATTAAAATTTATGTATAATGATGTCGCTCTGAAATTCTTGAATGGCGGTTATCCCCGGAAGATCAGTGCCTTCGATGTATTGCAAAAATGCACCACCTGCTGTCGATAGATGAGTAAATCTGTCCTGTAAATTAAACATACTCATTGCGTAGCAGGTATCTCCACCGCCAAGAATGGAAATTAATTTTCCGGCCGTCGTTTGTTCTGCTACTACAGTCGCGAGAGTTCGAGTTCCGTAATCAAAAGGGCTTCGTTCAAACAGACCTACGGGACCATTCCACAAAAACGCATTGCTTTTGCGAATATGTTCGGAAAACAATTTTACGCTCTCTACGCCTATATCGAAAATATTTGCTTGTTGCGCATCTGAAGAAATTATTGCCGGTTCAAAAGCGCTTCCACTGAAAATTAATGCTGAAAAATCCGTTGGCAGAATCAGTTCGCAGTTATAATCTTTTGCGCATTGTTTGATGATTTCGACTTCTTTTTCATATCCTATCGGAATAAATGGCTTAAGCGCAGCTGTGTTTAAATCTGCCAAAAATGCACCGGCAATGCCTCCTCCTAGAGCCAATTTATCTACTTTCCGAACAAGTCGCCGAAGCAGCTTTACTTTCGTTCCTAACTTTGTTCCTCCGACGAGGCACATTTTAGAAGGAATATCTTTACTGAAAAAATCTTCTATTACTTGAACTTCTTTTTTAAAGCTTAATCCGAACGCAGATGGCAGAAAGCGAGGAACTCCGACAAGAGATGCGTGCGCTCTGTGAGATGCTGAAAATGCTTCATTAACATAAACATCGCCCAAACTCGCTAACTTCTTTGCGAATTCAAGATCGCATTTCTCCTCTTCAGGATGAAATCTCAAATTTTCCAGCAGAATAAGACAATCTTTCGGTGCCTCTTTTATTATCTCGGGAGCCTTGTCGGATAGACAGTCATCGATGAACAAAACCGGCGTCTGATATATCTCTTCTACATTTGGAATAACTTGTTTTAAGCTTTGAGCCTCGCATGGCATACATGTTTTTCCCAAATGTGACATCAAAACGATTTTATTTCCGAGTTTTTGCAATGACTTGACAGTATCTAATGGAATTTTAATTCTGGCGTCGTCTTGAACTATGCCATCTTGTACTGGAACATTGAAATCTACTCGCATCAAGACAGTTTTATTCGCAATTTGCATAAACGCTCCTCAAATGTGTTCAAAAGTTAACAAAATTCAGTAAATATTTCGTTAACATGCACGACAATGGCGCCCATACTACCATATTTTAAAAATTAGTTATATTTTTTTTCTTAAATCGCTTGTAAAATGCTGCCTCAGATATTATTTGGTATAATGAGATTTTATACAGTCAGATTGGAGATATAAATGCCAGGGATTATTTTAACAGGTAACGTGGGGAGAATAGAGGCACGCTATCATCACAGTAAGAATCCAGATGCCCCGTTAGCAATAATTTTGCATCCGAATCCGTTGCAGGGTGGAACGATGAACAATCGTGTGACCGTTACTTTATACAATACGTTTATCGAAAATGGATTTTCGGCGCTGCGATTTAACTTTCGCGGAGTTGGAAAGTCGGAAGGCGTTTACGACAAAGGAGAAGGCGAGTTAACTGATACCGCTGCTGTTTTGGATTGGCTTCAATCGATCAATCGCGGACAGCGTCCAATTTGGATTGCCGGTTTTTCGTTCGGAGCATTAATCGGAATGCAGTTATTAATGCGGCGGCCGGAAATTGTCGGATTTATTTCTGTCTGTCCTCCAGCAAATATATATGATTTTTCATTTCTTGCGCCTTGCCCGGTTTCTGGAATGATAATCAATGGAGAAAACGATGTAATTTGTCCGTTGGAGAACGTTAATAAGCTCGTCGATAAGCTGAACAGTCAGCGCGATATTTCAATTGATTACAGAGTAATTCCAAACTGTGATCACTCGTTTACAAATAATCTTGATTCCATTCGTCAATGCGTGACTGAGTATATTACCGGAGTTAATCAAGACAAAATCGTAAATTTATAGTGTAGGAGAAAGTTAATGCAGTACAAGTCGCAATTTTTAAATGAAGCAGTAGCGAGAGGATTTATATATCAGTCTACGAATTTAGAAAGTTTGGACGAGTATCTGCAAACTCCAGGACGTGGAGGATATGTCGGTTTTGATATTACCGCAAGCAGTCTGCATGTCGGACATTTGCTTCCGATTTTTACGATGCGATTGTTTCAAAAATGCGGGCATAAGCCATTTATAATAGTCGGCGGCGGAACAACGAAAATCGGCGACCCATCTTTCAGAAACAAAACACGGCCAATGCTGTCTGAAGAACAGATAAATGAAAATCTGAAAGGCATAAAAGAGTGTTTGCTGCCTTTTTTGAAATTCGGAGATAACGAAAATGACGCTGTTATGCTGAATAACAATGATTGGCTTGCGAATTTAAATTATCTGGATTTTTTGCGAGATGTTGGAACTTATTTTTCCATAAACAGGATGATTGGGTTTGATTCCGTAAAAACGAAATTATCTGAAAATAATTCTTTGAGTTTTCTCGAATTCAATTACATGATTCTGCAAGGATTCGATTTCTACACTTTATTTAAGAATTACGATTGCCGCCTTCAGCTCGGTGGACAAGATCAATGGGGAAATATCGTAAACGGCGTCGAGTTGATTCATAAAAAATTAAATGCCGAGGCTTTTGCGCTGACCAATCCGTTGCTTACGACGAGTGATGGTAAAAAAATGGGAAAAACTTCTAACGGAGCGGTTTGGCTTTCTGAAAAATTGCTGTCTTCGTACGATTTTTGGCAGTACTGGCGCAACGTCCAAGATGCCGATGTGATTAAGCTGATGTATTTGTTCACAGATATTCCTGTTGAAGAGATTAAGCGCATGGAAAAAATTCAAGGTGCGGAATTAAATGACTTGAAAGTTATTTTAGCGGACGCTGTTACTTCCATCGTGCGAGGTCCTGAATCTTTAAAAGGAATTCACCAGATGACCGACGCAATGTTTAAAGGTTCTGGAAATGATTTATCTAATTTGGATTCTGCACAAAAATTTATCGTAAAAAAATCCGATGAAAATTCTGGAATTATCGATGTGTTGGTTAATTCAGGGTTATGTTCCAGCCGCGGCGATGCAAAACGGCTTGTCCGAGGCAACGGAGTTTGCGTAAACGACGTTCCTGTTGATGAATTTTATAAATTCTCTGAAAATTTTAACAACGGAGACTTGATAAAGCTCTCCTGCGGGAAAAAGAAGAACATCGTTGTTTCGATTGCGGAGTAAATTCCGTTGGTGGAGTAGTTTGAATTCGTTTGTACATACAATGCATGTGTTTTATATTGACAAATGCTGCAAATGTGTTATAATGTATGTGTTTTAGGCTGGAGGATATACAATGTCTACGAAAACGAGCATGACCATACGTACAGATAGCGAAGTGAAATTACAAGCTCAGCATTTATTTGCGAATTTAGGGATGGATATGTCGACAGCGATCAATCTATTTTTGAGACAGGCTATAAAGCATCAAGGCCTTCCTTTCGATGTAAATCTTCATAAACCGAACGCAATTACTATGAGGGCAATATCGGATAAAGAGATGAACGGTCCTTTTGATTCCGTTTCTGATTTGATGAGTTCGCTGGATGCTTAGGATTTTATACACAAATCAATTTAAGAAAGATTATAAACTTATTATCAAGCGCGGCTACGATCCAAAAAAGTTAGAGAATATTTTAAATTTGCTTTGCAGTGGCAATATTCTTCCTGAAAAGAATTGCGATCATCCTTTGTTAAATTCTAGAGAATACAGGGAAGTCAGAGAGTGTCATATTGCTCCTGATTGGCTGTTGATATACAGAATCGAAAACAGTGAACTTCAACTAATCAGAACAGGCTCACACAGCGACCTGTTCGGCTAGCTTTTCTGGGTTTTCGCGAATTTTACATTTACCGTATCGGAACAAAACCTGCTTATCTTAATCCATAGGAATTACAGTTCTTAAAGTTTTCACCAGGCGAGTTAGCAATCTCAATCGATTTGTTTTTATTTCTTCGCGAGAGTCGTTTACCAAAATTTTATCGAAGAAATTCGCGACGGAGTCCGACACAGATTCGCACAATTCCAATTTTTTCGTAAATTTGGATTTCTCATCTGCAGAACTTTGCGAAATCTCATATAGCTTTGAAATAATTCTATTCAACTCATTGAACAAATGCTTCTCTTCACTCTCAATTAGCAAAGATTCGTTAACTTCGTCAGATTGATTGCCTTCTGCAATACTCTTAGCGCGTTTGTAGACAGTCATCAGGCTATTGCCCATTGGCGTTTTCAGAACATCATTCAAAATCGCCGCTTTCTGAGAAATCGCTCTGATATCCTCTTCAGTATTTAGCAACCCGACGACTACGTCATGATCAATTTCGCTGTCTTTCAGAATAGTTTTTAAGCGATTTTTGATAAAATCAATAACACGGCTTACTGTATCAGGATTTAAACTGCCTGCTGGCAACTGCGAAAAGGCAAATGAAACAACTTCAGCCAAATCGATCGAAAAATCGTACTTTTCGATAATCTTGATAATTCCGATAGCTGCACGGCGCAACGCAAACGGATCTTTTGATCCTGTCGGTTCCTTATTTATTGCAAAAAAACTTGTTATCAGTTCTATTTTATCAATCAAAGAAAACAGTGCGCTCTCTACAGACGAAACATTGTCTCCCAAATTATATTGCTCGCGGATTATTGTGCAAACGGAATCTCTTTCGCCTTGCTCCTTTGCATAGTAAGAGCCCATAATGCCTTGCAGTTCAGTGAACTCGCAGACCATGCTCGTAGATAAATCGCATTTTGCTAAGATCGCCGCACGCTCCAAAATTTCGGAAGTAGCTTCATTGATTGACTCATTTTTTCCAATCATATGAGAACAAGCGAAATTGCAAAGAGCTTTCACGCGCTGGACGCGGTTATAAACTGATCCCAACTCTTTGTGAAAAACAATTTTTTTCAGATTATCCGAATAACTTTCCAGAGGCTTTTTCAAATCTGTTTCATAAAAGAACAACGCATCTGCCAATCTTGCATTTAGCACTCGTTCGTTTCCTGCAATAATCATCGCGCCACCATCAGTCGCCAAATTATTTGCAACGAAAACGAAATAAGGTGCAAGTTTTCCGTCAGCTGTTCTCGTTGGGAAATATCTTTGATGAACTCGCATCGGCGTAATTATCGCTTCTTCAGGCAACCGCATAAATCTCGCCGGAACTTTTCCGACCAAAACAACAGGATATTCAACCAATCCGCTTAACTCTTCAAGCAAATCATCGGTTACGACGACTTTAAACTCGTGTTCTTTCTCAAGTTTCGCAATCTCTTTCAGAATAATTTCCCGACGCTCTTCCTGATTAATAATCACAAAAGCATTTTTCATTTTTTCGCAATAATCTGAAAAATCGCGAACACTAATTGCATCAGGAGCCATGAATCGATGACCAAAAGTCTTTGTTGTCGAATGCAATCCGATTTCATCAAAATTGATAGGAAGAAGCTCTTCGCCAAACAACGCTAAAATATTTCGGATAGGGCGGACGAAGTGAAATTGATGCGTGCCCCAATGCATGGACTTTTTCCAACTTAATTCTTTTATCGCTGCAGTTACTACGCTCTCCAGCAAACTTGCTGTACGTTGCGATTGATGTTGAACCTGCGCGTAAATAAAAGTTTTCTTGCCTTCAACTTTTTCAGTGCAACTTCCTCTGCTGATGTTATTTGCAAGCAAAAAACGATCGATTATTTCCGATGCCGCAGTTATTGCTGGTCCTTTTTTTTCTTCCGTAAACGCTTCGGTATTTTCTTCTAGATCAGCTGAAAAGATTATTCTTCGAGGCGTAATCGAAGAATGAACATTTTGATACGGAATTTTTAACGCCGTAAACTTTTCTACAATTAAATTTTCAAAATCAGAAATAGCCTGACGTTGCATTTTCGCTGGTATTTCCTCGACTAGCAACTCCAACAAAAAATTACGCATATTGATTTTCCTGTGTTTCGCAACAAATTTTAGCTAAAGCACGAACTCTAGCGATGCGGTCAACTCTTTCAGCTACGCTTAGTGCGCCCCTCGCATCCAGAAGATTAAAAAGATGGCTTGCTTTCATACATTGATCATATGCCGGCAACGCCAAACCTTGTTCAGCCAATTTTTTACATTCGTTCTCCGCATCAGAAAAATGTTCTTTCAATTTCTCAACATTCGCGCATTCAAATGAATATTTTGAAAATTCCACTTCTTGCTGTTTGCATACATCGCCGTAAGAAATTCTTTCCGAACCTTCTTTCCCGTTCCAATTTAACTGATAGACATTATCTACGGATTGTAAAAACATCGCCAAACGCTCTAATCCGTAAGTCAACTCGACCATTACAGGACTGCACGCGATTCCACCGACTTGCTGAAAATACGTAAACTGAGTAATTTCCATTCCGTCGCACCAAACTTCCCAACCGAGACCAGCTGCGCCCAAAGTCGGACTTTCCCAATCATCTTCAACGAAACGAATATCGTGCAAGTTGTAATCAATTCCGACTGTTTTCAGGCTGTTCAAATATAATGTTTGAATATCTTTCGGTGACGGCTTAATGACAACCTGAAACTGATGGTGCTTTTGGACTCTGTTAGGGTTATCTCCATATCTTCCGTCAGCAGGACGTCGTGAAGGCTGAACGTATGCCGCGCGCCAACTGTCTGGACCGAGCGCCTTCAAAAAAGTATTCGGATTAAACGTCCCAGCCCCAACTTCCATATCGTATGGCTGCAAAATCGCACAACCATAATCGCCCCAGTATCTCTGGAGCAAAAAAATTATATCCTGAAAACTACTCATTCAAACTACCAAACTAACGAGAATCAACTTTGTGATATTAATGTATTTTTTGAAATAACACTCCATTAGAACCATGATCATGTCTGAAAAGATCACCAAACTTTCCTTGCAAAGCCTTCTTTACTCCATTCTCGATATCAGAATTAGCAAAAGTGAGGTTGTCCATTATCGAATCCGATTCTTTCACTGGAGAAACTTTTATCTTACTTTCTTCATTCGGCAGCTTAACATTTGCAACCGCCGAAGAAAATACACCACAAACGACCACTATGGCTAAAAACTTCATATTATCCTCTCTTAATAGTTTCTACCTAATAATATAGTGAATTTGAACTAAAAGGCAAGCAAAATAATTAAATTTCAGTTAATTTTTTTGTGCGTCAATATCGATATAATTCCGGAAATTGTATTTTTCAGATCTTTTCGCTCCGCTACGATATCAACCATGCCGTGTTTCAGTAAGTATTCTGACTTTTGGAAACCATCAGGCAGCTTCTCGTGAATTGTTCCTTCGATAACTCTCGGACCGCTGAAAGCTATCAATGCATCAGGTTCGGCGATGTGAATATCTCCCAACATCGCAAACGATGCAGACACCCCTCCTGTTGTTGGATTCGTTAACAAAACTAAGTAAGGAAGAGCCGCTTCTTTTAATTTATTCGTTGCGACAACAGTTCGAGGCATTTGCATCAGAGAAAAAATTCCTTCCTGCATCCTAGCTCCTCCCGAACACGGAACGACCAAAAACGGACATGACTTTTTTAGTGCAAACTCGGCTCCCGCAATAAAACCTTCACCAACTGCGCTCCCCATCGAGCCGCCCATAAAGTCAAAGTTGAAAAATACCGCGACACATTTATTTCCGTTGATGCGTCCGTAGACGACAACTACAGCATCAGCAGCTTCTGAATCTTCCCGAGCACCTTTCAGTCTGTCGGAATACCTTTTGATATCTTTAAACTTAAGGGGGTCTTCTAACTGCGATTTATATTTAATCTTTACGATATCATTGTCATCAAACAAACTTTTGATTCTATCCTGCACAGACAATCTGAAATGATACCCGCAGTGAGTGCATACCTGCATATTGCTCGCTAAGTCGGAATGAAAAATCATCTGCTCGCACTTCGGACACTTCTTCCAAAGATTTTCGGGAACATCATTTCCGACTAAAGCCCTAATCTTCGGTCTAACAAAATTTGTAAGCCAATTCATGATTAATCGTTCGCTTCTTCGTAACCTTTGTCTACCAGCTTGCGCAACCGCTTTCCTGCTCTAAAAAACGGAATCTTTCTTTCAGGAATCTGAACTGCCTCTCCTGTTTTAGGATTTCGTCCGACAATTGCCGCTCTGGTGCGAACAGAAAACGAACCGAAATCTCTAAGTTCTATTCTTCCTCCTTGCACAAGCCTGGTTTCTATAGCTTTCAATATAATGTTAACTACTCTCTCAACATTCTTTAAATGCATATAAGGGTAAACAGCCGCAATGCGATTAATCAACTCAGACTTAGTCATAAATTCCCTATACAAACCGCCCTTATGATGCCAAAGTTCGAAGCAAATATCAATAACATTCTGTATTCATTCAAACAGTTGTGATATATTCCGCGTTATGAATGACGCAGTATCAGAGTATTTAG
>JAFQBQ010000082.1 GCA_017416635.1 Alphaproteobacteria bacterium
CGATATTTTTTTGTGCCGTGCCCTTTTTGCGGACATTTTCAAACTTTAAGATGGGAAGGAGTTCACTATGATTCAAATCTTGGCGAAGTTACTTATGTGTGTGAAAATTGTAAAGGAGCTATTCGGGATCACCATAAAACCGAAATGCTGTCACAAGGAGAATGGCGAGCAACAAACGAAGAAAAAATCTCAGAAAAAGTAATCGGATTTCATTTAAACTCACTCTACTCGCCAGTCGGTTGGCTCAGCTGGGCTGCTTGTTTACGGAATTATGAAATGGCGAAAGATGACGAGCAACTTTTGAAAGCATGGACGAATACGACTCTTGGCTTAACTTGGGAAGAAAAAGGCGATGCGCCTGATTGGAGTGTTTTGTTCGATCGTAGAGAAAAATATAGAATCGGAGTTGTTCCGAAAGGCGGATACGTTTTAACTGCCGGAGTCGATGTGCAAAATGATCGCCTTGAACTTGAAATCGTTGCTTGGGGAAAAAATCGCGAAAGCTGGTCTGTCGATTACCGCACTATTTATGGAAGCCCAACGAGTCCCGAAGTTTGGAAAAAATTATCCGAAATCGTGAACGAAGATTTTGAAAGCGAAGACGGAATTACCCGAAGGATAAATATGTTAGCAATCGATTCAGGTTTTTCTACGCAGGAAGTTTATGCGTGGGTGCGAACTCAATCAATTCATAATGTCATGGCTATAAAAGGAATCGATAACTCGCTTGTTCCCTTAAATGCTCCGACAAAAGTTGATGTAAATATTCGCGGAAGAAAAATCACAAACGGCGTTCGTTTATGGAAAATCGGAGTATCAATTTTGAAAAGTGAATTATACGGCTGGTTGAAACAGACTCGCCACGAAGATGGAGCCGTTCCGCATGGCTATTTACACTTCCCCGAATACAACACGGAGTATTTCAAACAACTTACCGCCGAACAACTGGTAACAAAAATTGTAAAAGGATATCCAAAACGAGAATGGCAGAAAACTCGCGACCGAAATGAAGCCCTCGACTGCCGCATTTACGCAAGAGCAGCAGCAATCGCGTTGGGTACCGACCGCTGGACTGAGCAAAAGTGGAAACAAATTTCTGAAACAAAATCCGAAAAAACTGAAAGTACGAATTTACTTGCGAAAAAGTCCAAACCAAAAATCATAAAAAGTAAATGGATATAATTCGATACTAATACATTATTTTTTATAAGAAACGAGAGTAAGTTTATCATTTATGACAGTAGTTTTTCCATCTAAACGATATCCCATTTTCTCATATAAATGCTTACTGATTTTTTCGGCTTGGATTGTCTTCAATTCCCAATTATCTTCGCCGTAAATCCTTTCAAGTTCGGATATAGCTTCTTGAGCAATTCCTTTGTTGCGATATTTGGGCAATACAAATAAAGGGGAGATTCTCTTATGACCGTTTTTTATAACAATTCTGATGCCACCGACAAAATTATTTCCGAACTTTATTAAATAAAAACATGAATAGGGTTGTTTGAGTTTCTGAATGATTTTATCAACAGATTCATTGAAGGGATTCGTTTCATCATCTTTATATTTCAGATACAACTCATAAAAAGATTCCATCTGCATTTGATGAATCAATTCCGCATCTTTTTCTGACGACTTTATTAAATTGATTTTCATTAAAATCCTTGTGAACCTATTTTCAATTTTCTAAATATTTCACGGTTTTTCCAGTGGATAAAGCATACTCAATTTCTGATTTAGTGCTAGAACCAATATATCCTCGACATTAATTACGTATATTTCATCTGCCATATCGATTTTTCGTTTATGCATGTCATCCAACATTTCTTTGATGTTTTCGGAGTTTTCTATACTTTTTAAATCCTCCTTGAAAAGTCCCACAGTAATAACGATATATCCATCAAGTGTCAGAAGTTTTTGGGTTTTTATAAAATCTTCTTTAAAACGAGTACTTCCACAAAGAGTAATGACTTTATATTTTCCAATCATATTTTATATGCCGCTACATCAAACCATTTTTGGATAACATCACGCAAGAAAGATTCCTCTTCAGAATTCCGTGTAATCATATCGACTCCACGAGTTTCAAGATTTAATTTCGCATATCCGCAAACATCAACGCCTCTATACAACATAAAATGTTCATAATTTTTATTTGAAAAATCAATGCATGCAGTTTGTCCGAATTTTTGTGCGTAAAAATTTACTGCAGCGTTTTGTTCAAAATCAGTGAGACACTTAATGACCCTCAGACAATTAAATCCGATTTTCCTAAAAATATTATCTATGAATGCTCGTTTTTGAAGTGTATAAAATGGGAATGATAACGTACCAACTTGAACACGTTTTGTCGCATTTTCTTCATTACTGAGAATTTCCCTTTTTAAATCGGCATAAGCATTTTTGGTTTTCTCATGAGTTCGCAAGTAATCACGAAACGCTAAATTCATCTCGATTTCAGGATGATTTTCATCAAAAAACATATGCAAATTTACTTGCGTACCAATTCGTTTTGTAAATCCACACTGCAAAGGAATATTCCATTCACCGTCGTAGGAATATCCGTTTTTTTCGAGAGCCGTTATGGCTTGCTTCCGATCGTTTGCGACGGCGATAATGTCGATTCTAGGCTTTGCGATGAGTCCAGGAACTGAAGTCGATCCGACGTGATGAATTGCGACGCAATTATCTCCAAGTGCGTCTAAAATTATAGATTTTTCTTCTTCAAACATCGCCGGCCATTCAGGATTATATTCAACTACTTCAATTTTTTGATGCGTACTCATAAAAACCTCAAAACTCTTATTTGCATAAATTTATCATTACTTATTCATTTTAAAAATCGCAGTTTGTGCGACCTGCCACAATTTTTCTTGCGACGAAAATCCAGCTTCAGCAAAAAGTCGCAGTTGAGTTTCAGCACAGCAAGGCGTATCCCAATGCATTAAAGTCTCGGACGATATATTTTCTTCATCTCGAATCCTCTTGGCTTCGGCGAACAAAAATTCTTCTTCTGCTAAATCTTTCGCAACGTAATCGCATTCAATGTAACATCCACCGTTTTTTAATGCGTTTCGTATTTTTTTGTACAATGCAATTTTGGAATCATGCGAAAAATGGTGCAATGTTTGAAACGAAATTACGCAATCGTATTTTTCTTTCCCGAAATCGACTTTGAAATAATCTCCGCAAATCAGATCGATATTTTTCTGCGGATAATTTTCGCACAACTTATCTAACATGGCTTGAGTATAATCAACGCCAACGACATGCAAATTCGGAAATCTTTCAAAAATATGTTTTAGTTCCAATCCGGTGCCGCATCCCAGATCGAGTAAATTTTCGCAATTATCAGGAATGAGTTCTGCTATTTTTTCATAACCTTCGCGACAGCCTTCGACATGATTCAACATCTGATTTTCATAATTATCGATGCGCTTTGTGAAAAAATCATCCATCTTTTCTATCGTCATGTTTACCCCTGATTTTTATGTTACAATTATAGAGATTTTTTGAGAGAGAAAAATGGAAAAGAACTATCGCAACAGTACTATTTTTGTGAATCAACACGAGATCAGAAGTCGACACGTTAAGGTCGGCGATTATACTTATTATTCGGGATATTATCACGGAGGAAATTTCAACGATTGCGTTCTGTATCTTGATAAAGTTGATGATGAAATTGAAGTAACAGACGAACTGATCATCGGGAAGTTTTGTTGTATCGCAAGCGGCGTGAAATTTGTGATGGGCGGAAATCAAGGACACGATTACAGCTACGTAACAGCATATCCGCTTGATATTTTAAGACCAGATTTTACCGGATATTCGGAAGATAATTTGGGTGCATATCACAGAAAAGGCGATACCGTTATCGGAAATGACGTTTGGATTGGTTACGAATCTGTAATAATGCCGGGAATCCACATCGCAGACGGAGCGGTTATCGCATCTCGATCAGTCGTTACGAAAAATGTCGGACCATATGAAATCTGGGGAGGCAATCCTGCGAAACTTATCAAAAAGAGATTTTCACAAGAAAAAATTGATGAGCTTTTGGAAATGAAATGGTGGAACTGGGATTTGCAGAAGATTTTAGAAAATATCAAAACGCTGATGTCGCCAGCGGAACAGGATCTCAAATGATGAAAGCAAAAATTGATTTGTTGATTAATCACGAAGACTTAATTCCGATTGTCGCACAGTGGTATTTGGCGGCTTTTGGAACAAAAGAAACGACGATTGAACAATGCAAAGAAATTTTAAAAAGTCGATTAAATACGGACGGTTTGAATTGTTGCCTTCTTGCATTTATTGAAGGTGAAGTTGTTGGAACTGTTTCTCTGACTGCAAATGATATTCCGACCAAGCCTGAACTTAGCCCTTGCGTTACACATCTTTTCGTTTCTGAGAGATATCGATGCCAAAATATCGGGCAAAGTTTGGTTGAATACGCAAAGCAAAAATCGAAAGATATGAATTTTAAAAAGGCGTATTTGTATACGACCAACGAAACTATTCACAAATGGTATGGAAAACTTGGCTGGAAAATTATCGGAGAAGGTATCTCGAATGGTTTTGAAATAAAAATCATGGAACGTAAATTATAGGTTTATATTTTGTGGCAAACTCCTTTCAATTTGCCAATACATATTGAATTGCGTCAAAAATTGAGTCAAATTTCTGCCTTAGTGCTCCGATTTTTTTCTTAAGAAGAGCCCAAAAATGCTCAATAGGATTTAAATCCGGAGAATATGGAGGCTGATATACGAGCTTGCAGCCGGCTTTCTCGATTGCCTCTCTGATTTTAGGAGATTTATGTATACTGGCATTGTCCATTATAACTATTTGATTTTTCTTGAGATTTGGCAC
>JAFQBQ010000083.1 GCA_017416635.1 Alphaproteobacteria bacterium
AAAGTAATTTCAATATATTATTAAAAAGTCTGTTGCCCCACTTGTGGCCCAAGGGATAAGCTTTTTCGGAAATTTCTTGTCTGTTCGCAATTACCATGTCTACACGTTTTTGAAAAACCAAATCTACCATTTTCGGAGCATCCTCGGCGTTATATGTGTCATCTCCATCTACTATCACATATATGTCGGCGGAAATATCCGAAAACATTTTTCGAACAACATTTCCTTTTCCTCTTTTTTTGGCTTTTTCTACGATTGCGCCCGCACTTGCAGCTTGTTCAGCAGTTTTATCAGTCGAACAATTATCATAAACATATATTTTCGCGTAGGGTAAGGCTTTGCGAAAATCCGAAACGACCTTCGATATAGTAAGCTCTTCGTTGTAGCACGGAATCAAAACAGCTACGTTTGGGATCGTTCGGATTGTTGCGTCGTTAAAGTTATCTCTGCTTACCATTTTCAGCTCTCCAATGCCTTGATGATGGTTGGCGTAAGTTAAAAAAAAGTAAATCGAATCGAAAAAATAGGCTTATTAATAAGGTTAGGTTACAGAAATAGGAAAGGAAGCCGAATAATTTTGGTGTTATCGTGAGGAATATAGTTACGACTTTTCTCATTTTCCGTCATTGCGAAGCATGGAATTCTGACTTTTTACCTTCCTTGACGTCATTGCGAGAAATGAAATTTCGAAGCAATCCCACCGCAGTTTAATTGGATTGCCGCGTCGCAGTGCTCCTCGCAATGACGAATTGCCTTAGACCGTCATTGCGAAGCATGAAATGCTGAAGCAATTTCCCCTCCGTTTAATTGGATTGCCGCGTCGCTACGCTCCTCGCAATGACGATGGAGAGGTTGTTCGGTGACCGCCGGGCTCCTTGCAATGATGATTAATTAACTATCCCAACGCCTCTTGACCATAGAATATAATGTTTTGCAACTGTAGTGTTGGAGCCTCCATGAAATAATTTTTCAATAAGCGCGCTGGAAAATTTATGTCTTGCTGTAACGGTTAATACAAAAACGTAACCTTTTGTTACTCCATTTTGCAGTTGTGAAACGCGATTATTTTGTCCGATATCTGAATTAGAGCAACTAACTCCGCCATATCTTGCTAAACGCACAAGAGTTCCATTTCCCGCTCCGAAATTAGCTGATATCGCATTAGCGGTGGGTTGACCTGTATCTGTTCCATTGATTGGGAAAACGATCTGCTCACCTCCATACGGTTCAGCGCTCGCCATGGTTTCTAAGCTGGCATATACTCGGCAATAGTATCGAATATATCCGACCGGCATGTATGAAGGTCGATACTTCGCAAATATTGAATCAAAGCTGCCAACAGTTCTCTCACTGCACAAATGGTAAACACACTCGACGCAAATTTTATCGATAGAAATTTGTAGCAAATGAATTTTCACCAATTCCAAGCAAAAAAGCATTATATACATCACGACTGGCAGTGTCACCGCAGCTTCGATTAATACTACTCCTGAATGCCTTTTTTGGAACGAATTAAAAAAATTTAGGTCAAATTTTAAAAAGATACTTTTGAGATTTAAGCAAAGGATTTGAAGATAATCCTTTGATTTTAAAAGGATATTACCCTCCCTCGTATGACAAATATTCTTTACAAAATCAAAAATCCGAGTGATTTTCAATTTAGCTTTCTCCTTATTTTAGCTGAATACATTATATCTGACGCCGTTTTGATTAGCTAGATGGAATATTCGTTGATGTAAAAGCATGCGGACATAAGATATATTCAATCTCCTTTCAGCAATTTTAAGTCTGAATTATGTTTTCGAAAAAAATTTTTAGTATTTACTTGACAAAATAGTGAAAAAGTACCATCTTATAATGTGGTTGCAGGTGAATTTTGATGGCACTGGATATTAAAATGACAAATATTCTTTCTGAAAGAGAGCGTGTGCTGTCGTATTCTTTGTTTTTCGTTGCTTTTCGATTTACCGGCTTCTAGCTGGTTGTTGTCTTTTTTTATCATTGTGAATTTTTGTTTTTAGCTGCGTTTTGTTAGTTGAATTACTGGGCCGCGACTTTATTTCTATATTTTATTTTGGAGAAAAAATGCATAAACAAATTACGTCTATTCTGTTAATTGCGGGGACTTGTATCGGCGGGGGAACAATTGCCCTTCCAATGTCTTTATCTAAATTAGGAATTATTCCGAGTTTTATACTTATCGCATTAATTTGGCTTTTGACTTACTACACTTCACTTGTAAGTGTTGAATTAAATTTGCAATCGGAAAGAGGGCTTTCCTTGGGACAATTAGGACAATTTTTTTCCGGAGAAAAAGCCAAAATTATCGGAGATGGCGGCGTCAAATTGCTGTCATACGCTCTTTTAGCTGTTTACATTTACGGCTGTTCTTCTACTGTTTTGAAATTACTAGAAGTTTCTCAAATTTATAAGGACGGTAGTTTAATTTGCGTTGAAACATACGTGGCGTTAGTTGTCACCGTCATCTTATTGTTTCCTATGAAAATTATATCCGTCTTAAACAACATTTCGTTCACGGCGTTCATTTTGGTTTTCTTGATATTGACGGCCGCGACAACGAGTTTGATAGATTACAACTGCATTCCTTGGAGCGTGGCGCCGAGCGGTTGGAATTTGATATCAGTAATTACTGTTGTGTTCACTTCGTTCGGATATCAGGTGATTTTCCACACACTGCGTGATTATCTTGGTAAAGATGCAACGGCTCAGCGGAGAGTGTTTTTCTACGGAAGTCTTATCCCTGTGATTTTGTATATGCTTTGGACAGGTAGTGCCTTGAGTGCTATTTTCAAAACAAATCCGGAATTCTTCGTGCAAATGTCGGCAGGAAGGATTGATGTGGGAGATTTGGTGAACGAGTTAGCAAATGTATCGCAAATGCCCGCGTTCCAAACATTAGTATGGTGGATGTCGCTTCTTGCGATTATTACGTCCATTTTAGGGGTGGGAATCGGATTGTCTTAATCTTTGAATTCTGCCATGAAAGACGCCATTCCGTCTTCTTGGATAAGGAAAATTACGGTATCTTTGATAATCGTTGCGCCTGCGTATATTGTTGCTGCGGTTGTTCCGAATGCATTCATAAAAGTTCTCGGATTCGCTGGCGCTATCCTAACGGTGATCGCGATTTTACTGCCGATTTATTTGTTATTCAAAGCGAATTTCAAAAATATCTATCTCAAAGAATTAAAAAAATTGCCTCTAGCAATTTGTGCGATTATTGGAGTTGGGATTATCGTGATTGAACTTTTGGTAAATCACGTAATGGCGTAAAAAGACGAAAAGAGAGGGGAGGGGCATTTTTCTTTTTTATGATTTGAATTGAATAATGCCTCATTTTTCGCAAAGATTCGGAAAAACTCAACGTAGTATGATGTTGTTTTTAATGCACAAACAAAAATTCCGGAGGGATTTCTAACAAATCCAAATCCGATATCAGTTGCAAAGTCTGAAAGCATCTTTGCGCTAGTTCAAAACGACCTTCGCGATGCAGCATTTCATCTAAACGAGCTTTCAATGCGTGCAGATACAGAACATCTCCGGCAGCATATTTTAACTGTTCTGGCGAAAGCTCTTCTCTTCCCCAGTCGGATGTTTGTTCTTGCTTAGAAATTTCTACATCCAAAATATCTTTGCACAGATTCTTTAATCCGTGCTTATCGGTGTATGTGCGAACTAATTTCGACGCTATTTTTGTACAATAAATATTTTGAACGTGAATTCCAAATGTGTAATTCAACAGATTGACATCAAAACGAGCAAAATGAAAAATCTTCTGTATTTTTTCGTCAACTAACATCTTTCTTAAATTGACTGCATTGTCTTGCTGGCCCTTTAAAATCTGAACAATATGAACATCGCCGTCTTTCGAACACATTTGGACCAAGCACAATCTGTCGCGCTTGTTATTAAGCCCCATCGCTTCGGTGTCTATCGCAACACTCTCGTCGAACGCCACATCATCAGGTAAATCATTTTGATAAAAATACATAACAACCTCTTGGTGCCCGAAAGAAGAGTCGAACTTCCACCCACTTGCATGGACTAGGACCTGAACCTAGCGCGTCTACCAATTCCGCCATCCGGGCACAAAATAAAAAGACTACTTCGCCTTTTCTACATACGAACCGTCTGAAGTATTTACCACAACTTTAGTACCAGCATCAATATGCGGCGGAACCAAAATTCTTACTCCGTTCTCTAACACTGCAGGTTTGTATGATGCGGTCGCCGTTTGACCTTTTACGACAGCATCAGCCTCTACGACAGTCATTACAACAGTATCAGGCAAAACTACTCCAATGATTTCTCCCTCGTGAGAAGTTATCGTTACCATCATATTGTCTTGCAAAAATCTGGCGGATTCTCCGATAACATCTTCATTAATTTGAATTTGGTCGAACGTAGAAGCATTCATAAAAGTAAAGACATTTCCGTCTCTGTACAGCAACTGATATTCATCTTCTTCGAGAGAAACTCTCTCTAACGCTTCATCAGAACGAAATCTTTCATTCAACTTTGTACCGTTTTTGATATCCTTTAGTTCAGCTTGAACGAACGCTCCACCTTTCCCCGGCTTCACATGCTGCAGCTTGCAAACCGTCCATAACTTACCATTGTGATCTATTAACATTCCGAGTCTTAATTCGTTTCCACCGATTTTCATAAAATAACCTATCAAAAACTTTCTCCGTAAATTTACGATGATCCGGATGTTTTTCCAATAGAAAATTTAATTTTTTTGAAAGACGCAAAAACAGTTCAGTCGCGATCTAATTCAAAAAAGGAAGGTATAAATTTAAAGAATAAGATCGCTTATGAACTGTTAAAACTTATCAGATATTATCTGAAACTCTGCGATTAAACGAAGTTGCTAAACACCTCTTCATCAAGGGAATGTTGTTTTGTTCCAATTTTCTCTTTATGAGCCTTCAACCAATTGTCGGCGGTCGACCTTCCTGCTTCTTTAAGCATTTGCAAGAAATCCCAATCGGTATTTAACGCACTGGTCAGATTCAGTCCGCGGAATGCATCCTCATTTTTAATCAAATGAATATTCATACGCTTTACCGATGGATCTTTGATGATTCCGTCGTCAATCATCTTTGTGATCATATGAATTGCTCGCATCTCTCGAACAAGACAGTTGTTGTAGGTAATTTCCTTGTACCTATCTTGAATGGCCGCGTGAGTCGTCGGAATCTCAGAACAATGAGTTCTGGTCAACTGAATTAAAATAATGTCAGTCGCTTCACAATTATATATCAGTGGATAAATGGCAGGGTTTGCGATGTAACCACCGTCCCAATAATACTCCCCATCGACTTTTGCTGCTTGGTACAAGAACGGCAAACACGCAGAAGCCATCAACGCGTCAGGGCAGAACTGATCATTTGAGAAAATTTTAATCCTTCCAGTCTTTACGTGGGTAGCTCCCAAGAAAATCTTGTGCTCCTTATTTTCACGAATTGCTTGGAAATCGAAAAAGTCTCGCAAATAATCCTCAAATGGGTTGTAATTTGTCGGATTCATCTGATACGGAGACAAAAACAGTCCCAAAAAGTTCATTATCATAGGCCCTGGTGAACGATCTAAGTTATAATACTTGTTGTACTTATCAATAGGATTTAATTGATAAGGAGAAATCTTTTTCGCCATTTCAGCCATGCCGCGCCAATAATCATTAAGTTTTGCGCGCGCTCCAGCATTTCCTCCGTGAATAACACCATCTATAAGCGATGCGGCATTCATTCCTCCTGCACTGGTTCCAGAAGCACCTTCGAAATAAAGATCATTTTCCTCTAGCAATCTATCCATAACACCCCAAGCGAACGCTCCGTGAGCACCGCCGCCTTGCATGGCTATAGAAACTTTTTTTATTCCCTTTTTCTTGTCTTGATTATTTTCAGTCATAAAAACTCCTTCAAATTAATATCTTTTTTCAGTTTGATTAATAAAACTTAATATTTCGTTAAAATTGCGTATTTTTATAAAATTTTAGTTAATGTGCGAATTCAAATAAAATATTTAGTGTTATCGGATGATAAAATTAGGTATTATGTCACTAATGGTGGACGAAGTTATCCGTAGAATGAATCGAAAAGGAAAGATAACGTAATGGTTTCGACTTTGGTTGATAAGGAAAAATTAGAAGAGGCGGGGTATTTGATTTTGCAGGCGGTAAATGCCAAGCTGTCGACAGAAGAATCAAAAAGAACGGCTCAGCGCTTCGCGGCAATGATTGCAGAGCAGTGCGCGTTTATGGCGATCGATAATTCGGATATAGCGAAAGAGTTTAACAAAACTTTTGAATGTCGCAATAATGATATTGTAATCGTGAAAAATATACCTTGTTTTTCGATATGTGAACATCATTTGGCATTAATGTACAACATGAAGATTTCAGTCGGGTATATTCCGAATGGTCGAGTTATTGGATTATCTAAAATTGCGAGAATTGCAGATGCGGCGAGTAAAAGGCTTCAGCTGCAAGAAAGAATCGGAGAGGACATCATAGATGTTTTGGAGCAAATTCTGAATATCAAAGATGTCATTGTGCATATTCAAGCGGAACATGCATGTGTAACAGCTCGTGGAATTGCTAAACCGGGAGCCATAACCGAAACTATCGCTTGCGACGGCGTTTTCTGTGAGGCTTCGCGAAAAGTAGAGTTTTTGCAAGCGATTAAGTTGTAGATTTTTTTTAGTTGGGCAAAAATGAAAACGTAAAAATGTACGATTTTCCTTGTGTTTTTTAATAATTTATTATAGTCTGTGAAAGTGGAGGAATGGTTATGGAAAATAATTCAAAAGTTATTGATGGTGTTGAGTTGAGAGAGGAAGAAAGACAGAAATGCGAAGTGTGGACTCGCGTTATGGGATACTATCGTCCGACGTCTTTCTTTAATATCGGTAAACAGGGCGAGCACGAAGAAAGAGTACATTTCGAAGAAGAAGCCACTTGCAACGTTTGTAAGTAATCTTAATTAAATGATGGAGAAATTGTTCGTCGGAGGGGTCGTTCCTCTTACGACGGTGGATTATCCTGAGCATCTTGCTACGGTGGTGTTTTTGCAGGGATGCCCATGGCGTTGTGTTTACTGCCATAATCCTTTGTTGCAAAAGTTTGATGAAAGTTCTGCTTTGCACTGGGATGATGTGCTTAAGGTAATCAAGGAACGCAGCGGATTTATAGAAGCAGTTGTGTTTAGCGGCGGAGAGCCGTTGGTCCAGAGTGCTTTGTCGCAAGCGATAGACGAAGTCCGTCAGTTGGATTTGAAGGTCGGAGTGCACACTTCGGGTTCATTTCCTCAAGCGCTGTCGAAAATCATTTCAAAAATAGATTGGATAGGTTTCGACGTAAAAACAGCGTTTGCGGATTATGAATCTATTACGCGTGTGGCAGGTAGTGGAGCAAAGGCAAAAGAAACATTAGATTTAATTTTAGCGTCAGGCGTGGATTTTGAAGTTAGAATGACTATGGATAAGTCTATTCCGTTGAGTGTTGCGGTCGAAACGCTGAAAAATTTAGCCGAACTCGGAGTGAAAAAAGTCGCGATACAAAAATGTCGCGATAAAAATGAAAAAGAAGTTGAACATCCGCTGTTTTCTGATAAAATCGCTCTCGATGACTTGGCGGAGCGCTTTGAAAAGTTTATTGTCAGATAAAGTTTGCTTCGTTTGAGTTGAATGTCTTTTTTAGGATAGGTAACAGAGGTAATATGGCTGATCACAAGTCTGCTTTAAAGAGAATACGTCAAACTGAGACGAGAACTGCTCGGAACAGGGATAGAATTAGTCGCATTAGGACGTTTGTAAAAGGTTTTATTTCTGCATTGGGAACCAACGAAGTTGAAAGCAAGTTCGCGGTTGCTCAGTCCGAAATTCAGAAAGGAGTTACAAAAGGTGTGCTCCACAAGAATGCCGCAAGCAGAAAGGTTTCCCGTTTAAATAAGATGTTGAAAGCATCTTTATCCAAATAGAGTTCCAATGGCTTCTGAAAATACCGAGCATTTAAGGGACGTTTGGAATGCTGTTTGTCAGAAAATAAGTAAAGAATTGGACGACTCAGTGCTGAATAACTGGGTCGATTCTTTGCGGTTTGGGGGATTACAGGACGGAATTTTAACTCTGGTAGTTCCGACCGCGTTTCTGAAGGATTGGCTTGAAAATAAGTACGCGTTCAAAATATTGAGATTTTGCAAAGAGCAAGATCCAACGATTGAGCGAGTGCAAATCGTTACGGGTGTCGTTGGAGAATCGAAGCTTGCATCAGAAAAAATCGAGAAGACAGAAGAAGATTCAGACGAAGACTTTTCGTTCGGGGTTCCGCTTGATCCAGAGCTTACATTTGAGAATTTCGTTGTCGGAAAACCTAATGAATTGGCTTACACTGCGGCAATGAGAATCGCGGAATCCGACACGGTTGCATTTAATCCTTTGTTTTTATACGGAGGAGTCGGTCTCGGCAAAACTCATCTTATGCATGCAATAGCTTGGAGCATTAAGGCACGGAATAAAAAACGAACCATTGCATATATGTCGGCCGAAAAATTTATGTATCAGTTTATTCGGTCTGTTCGATATAAAGATATGATGTCATTTAAGGAGCAGTTTCGTTCTGTAGATGTTTTGATGATTGACGATATCCAGTTTATTTGCGGAAAAGAGTCGACGCAAGAAGAATTTTTCCATACATTTAATGCGTTGGTCGATAATAATCATCAAGTTATAGTGTCGGCAGATAAATCTCCATCTGACCTTGAAGGTATGGAGGACAGATTGAAGTCAAGACTGGGTTGGGGGCTAGTCGCGGATATTCATCCGACTACTTATGAGTTAAGGCTTGGAATACTTCAATCAAAGGCGGCGAGAGCTTCAGTTAAAATTCCTGATAAAGTTTTGGAATTTGTTGCTCATAAAATTACGGCGAGTGTTCGTGAATTAGAAGGGGCACTGAATCGTATTATCGCAAGTGCGGTTTTCATCGGTAAAGAAATTACGGTTGACAGTGCGCGAGAAGTTTTGGCGGATTTACTGAGAGCCAGCGAAAAAAGAGTCTCGGTAGAAGAAATACAAAAAAAGGTTGCGACGCAGTACGGAATAAAGCTTAGCGATATGTTTTCGTCAAAGCGTTCGCGGCAAGTCGCATTGCCTCGACAGATCGCAATGTATTTATGTAAGAAGCTAACGACGATGTCTTTGCCGGAAATTGGTAAGAATTTCGGGGGGAAAGACCATTCAACGGTTCTGCATGCGGTAAAAAAGATTCAAGATGCGATGGATTCTGATGTGGAATTGTCTGAAGATGTTAAGTTGCTGACTAAAATATTACAAGGATGAGTTAGGCGTTTCCGAATTTTTCTAAAAGAAGTTTCGATTTCGATCCTATTTTAAAGAGCGCGGCTCTCCATTTATCAAAAAAAGGATTCCCGAAAATTAAGTCTTTGTCAGCATCGAGCGGAATCCACAGAGTGCGGCCAACTTCATCTTCCAATTGTCCGGGTTCCCAAGAACAACATCCGACGCAAGCGATTTTGTTTTTCGGAGCGGAAAGCGGAGGAATCCGGAATAAATCATCGAAAGTCGCAAATGACATTTGCTTATCAATTTTTCTACTGCTTTCAAATTTAAAATCATTACTGTGAATTACGAAACATTTATCCGTATTTTCGGTTCCGCCAAGATGAAAAGGCATATTATTCTTATTCTGCAAGTGGCTTAAATCTGTTTTATTCAGTAAACTAAGAATTTCTAAATCCGGGACGACTTTATTTGTAATTAGCCCCATTGCGCCATCTTTTGAGTGCTGACACACCAGTACTATAGACTTACTGAGATATTTGTCGGATGGCGTGGCCATAGTTGATAGCAGCAGCTTTCCCGTTAACTTCTGAATATTATTTGTGTTGCCCATAATACCTATCAAGTTATATATTCATTAATGTAGGGTATTAAGGTTAAAATTTTACTAAAATGAAAACAAAATTTTGTCTCTTTATGGTTTGCTGTTTGATTTTTCTCGAATTTTCTTTGGGTTTGAATGAATCTGACGTTCTGATAATCCAAAAAAATATCGATTCAAACAATCAGGTGACATTTTTAATTAAGTTACCGCAGAATTATACAATGGCTAAAGCACCGACGATTGTCAGCGAACTGAATGATTCGGAATTTTCTTATACAGAAAATTTCAAACATATCTCTGATAACGAATATGAGACTGTTTGCACGATAAATCCTCAACGTAAAGATAATTTAAAGTTTGATTTATATGTTTGTAACCAAATTTGTTCGATTGTAACCAAACATGTTCCGATAAACGATGAAAATTCGTCTTCGTTATGGTTGTTGCTTCTTTTCGGATTCCTTGGCGGAGCGTTATTAAATGTTATGCCATGCGTTATTCCAGTTCTTTTATTGAAATTACGACAACTACGTTCAAAAGTTGCTGTTGTCGGTTCTATCTGCGGAATATATCTTTGCTTCTTTGTTTTGGGCTGCATATTAACGTTTTTAAAATTATCGGGAGAAGCGGTAGGATGGGGGTTCTACTTCCAAAACGAGTACTTTTTAAAATGCATCGCTGTTTTATTTTTTATTTTTACACTGAATGCATTCGGATGGAT
>JAFQBQ010000084.1 GCA_017416635.1 Alphaproteobacteria bacterium
GGCAATGAGGCCGGTGATTTTATCAAACAAAGGCAGGATGAATTCAGGTGAATTTGTTAGGCAGAATTTGCAACGGTTGGATTCTTCAAAAATTATTGATTTAAAGGAATACTCTCAGGGGTTGAGTTTCACAATAACTGCTCGTTTTTTAGAAAGTTTGAAACTATCTAAATTCGTTGAACCTATCCAAGATTGGCCAAATTTTGTTAAACTTAACACTGAAGGCGCGAAATGGTTTGCAAATTTACGTAATGTAAATTGGCCTTACAATGAACCTGTATATCCTACCCTTATAGATTATTTTGGCATAGAAAGGTCAGGAATTAATTGCGGAGATTGGCTTACTGTTGGGGGCGTGATTGTTTTAAAACTGGCCCCTGCCGGAAAATTGGGCATAGAAAGGATTCCTGAACCACCACTCAAAATTGCTCCTGAAAGTAAGTATGACTTTTATTATTAGTTCAATGAGTGAAATGCTTCTTTGCGGATTTGATTAATATTTCGATCGACTTTGAAAAGTCTCAGTGTTAGAATTCCGGCACTAGTTGAGAGGTGTTTTATGTTTAGTGGGTATATTCCTGCGGTGGTTACTCCGTTTAAAGACGGAAAAATTGATTTGCAGTCGTTCGAAAAATATATCGATTGGCTTTCAGGCAGCGGAGTGAATGGAGCTGTAGTTTGCGGATCGACAGGGGAATCCTTGGCTTTATCTAAGGATGAACATTTAGAGTTAATAAAAACAGCAGTTCGTGTAGCAGGCAGGCGCATTCAAATTATCGGTGGAGTTATTTCTTCCTCTACCAAGCATTGTTTGGAATTGATTGAAAATTCAGCTGAGTACGTTGACGGTTTGCTTTGCATTTGTCCGTTTTATATAAAGCCGACGCAGAAGCAATTGATGGATCACTTTACAACATTGAGTAAAGCGACCGATAAGCCTATCATTTTGTACAACAATCCGGGGCGTGTTGGAATCAGCTTAGGCAAAGATGCCTTCGACCAAATCGTGGCTTTAAAAAATGTTAGAGCCATCAAAGAATGCGCCGGGGATTTGTCTCGATTCACCTTATGGAGAAAAGATTTGAAGAAAGATTTCGATTTTCTCACAGGAAATGATGACAGTGCATGGGCTGCTCTCGCGATGGGAGCTGTCGGAGTTGTTTCGGTTAGCGCAAACGTTTGTCCGCAATTATGTGTAAAGGCTTTTAATGCTTTCAAAGCCGGAGATTTCGCGACATTCGGTAAATTGAGGGATATTTTAGCTCCTTTGCATTCGTTGATGTTCAGCGAGCCAAGTCCAGCTCCAGCAAAATACGCACTCAGCAAGATGGGATTGATGCATGATGAATTGAGAGCGCCTTTGTCGAGCATTAGCGATGACTTACGGCTTCGGATAGATGCATTTATGAAAAGTGTAGAGAATGTCGAAATATAAAGAATTAGGTTTTAACCGTAAAGCTAATTATAATTATGAAATCATAGATAAATTTGAGGCAGGGATTGTTCTTGTCGGGACCGAGGTGAAGTCCCTGCGGTCGAATCGTGTCAATCTTTCTGATTCATATGCAGGTTTGTCTAAAGATAACGAAGTTTTTCTTTATCAAATGAACATTCCGAAATATTCGCTTTCCACTATTTCTAATCATGAACCTAAGCGAAACCGAAAATTATTGCTGAGAAAAAGAGAAATTCAGAAACTCGTGGGATTATTAAAGAAAAGCGGTTTGTCATTGGTTCCGTTGAGTATTTATTTTAATAAAAATGGATTTGTTAAGATCTCGCTTGGTCTTGGTAAAGGAAAAAGAGAAATAGATAAGCGCGAAACCATTAAACAGAGAGAGTGGAATCGAGAAAAAGCCCGAATTCTAAAACGACAGTTATAAAAATTTTCTCGCGTTAAGTTATTATTTACGAATTGCTCATATCATTAACCATATTGGTAGGCGTTTTATATGAGTGACGATAAAGTAGAGATCAGTAGATCCGCAAAGATTTTGATAATTGATGATCGCGAAGCGTCTCGAGCTTTGTTGAAGAGACGGTTGGCGATGTATGGTCATGAAGTTTTCGCAGCAGCAAATTCGAAAGATGCTTTAGGATATCTCGCCAAAACTCCTATAGATGTGCTCTTTTTAAATATGTTTATCAATAATCAAAGCTCTTACAGCTTCCTGAAGAATTTTAAAAGCAACAAAAGATTTAAAAATGTGCCAGTCATAATGATTTCCGGCGAAAGTGATACAGAAATGTTGGTGAAATGTATTGAAGCAGGAGCAGAAGATTATCTTGTCAGACCTCTAAACCAAACGATTTTGCGTGCGCGACTATCAAATTGTATCGCAAGAAAGGAAGCTTACGATAAAGAGATGCACTATCTTTCTCAGATCAAGGAAGGAAAGAGGCAAATCGCAGAGCAAGAAAAAATGGCGTCCATTGGTAAGTTGGTTAGCGCAATTTCGCAGGAGTTAAAAAATCCGCTAAATTTTATTATCAATTTTGCAGATGTTAGTTCCGCTATCTGTAACGAGTTAATAAAAAAATTAGAAGAACAAAGTGCTTACGCTAGCTCACAAAAATTAGTATTAGAGCAACTCGACAAATTTTTAAAGAATATTGAGAAAATTACGACATATGGGCGTAGTGCCGATCAAATTATACGATTTATGCTTGATCAATCTAACATTGACGACACCCAGAAGATGATGGTGGGTGTTGGTAAAGTTATTCTGCAAACGATAGAGATGTTGGTTTCGTCATATAAGTCGCGAGGAATTGTCAATGTCCCGCATATTGACGTGAAAGTTGACGATTCGATACGAATGATGTTGTCGGTTCAGTCGTTTAGTAAGGCGATTTACAATTTGCTAGACAATTCGTTGTTCTCTGTTATGCAGAAATATGAAGATGTATCTCAGGCAAAAATAGAAGTTACTGCCGAAAAAAATCAGGATGATATTGAAATTTATATTTTGGACAACGGAGTTGGAATTAATCCTGAATTATCTAAGAAAATATTCGATCCATTCTTTACAACGAAGTCTACGGGAAATAATCCTGGACTTGGACTTTCAACAACAGCTGCTATCTTCCAAAACATGAAGGGAGATATTTCCGTAGAGTCTGAAGAAGGAAATTTCGCGAAATTTAAGATAACCTTGCCGATTTCTGCAGAGTAGAGAAGCTTCAGGTGAGAAATTCTGATTTATTTTTTGTTTTTCGAAAAAATTAATTTTTTAATTGACAATTAATTGGATTTTTCATATTTATGCGTCGTGTTTTATCGATAAGAGAGTGATTTTTATGACAAAGAACAGATTAATTGTGCCTGCATTTTTGAGTTTGATATTTTTGGAAACGATAAATGCGATGAATTCTCCTACTATTTATAGAAATTCATCCGGAACGAATTTTCAGCAAGTTGGGGCAAAAAATATG
Organism: Alphaproteobacteria bacterium; assembly: GCA_017416635.1. Lineage (GTDB taxonomy): Bacteria > Pseudomonadota > Alphaproteobacteria > UBA3830 > UBA3830 > UBA3830. Next base: position 3,436 of record JAFQBQ010000084.1, read on the forward strand.
GAAAAATATTTCAAGCAAGTAAATGGTGTTAGCAATATTATGGTGGCCATAGTACTTGGAGAGTTTAACTCAGTTTCAGGAATTCAAACTATTTGGGGAAATGAATTGAGTAGCAACGAAATCTTAACCTCAATTCTAGAAAAATCAAAAGACTCAAATGGCATAGTGGATTTTTATTCTTTTGCTAGTAATGTTGCCATTGCGTTAGGCTATAAAGGAAACGCTGTAAAAAATTTTGAAGAAGATGCGATAAAGCAGTTTATAGCTAAAATTAACCAAAATTATCCAGCACAGGATTGAAAAAGAAAAGAATTAACGCTTTCCCTCATAGGGGCAGGCTGTGTTTCTTTTTTTGCGTTCAGAAATGCGCTTTTTGTCGAGACAGTTCTAATTATGCATGAATATTAGTTACGTTTGTTCTACAGAAACCGTATATCGAAAGCAAAATTATCTGAAAGCAGAAATTACAGACTCAAGGGGAAGATTACATCTGTCCCCTTGTTTTGCATTGAGCTGTGTGCTTCTATCTGCTATTAATGCGCGGCAGGTTGTGCTCCTTGAAATACCCCAAACTCAGCAAAGGCATCGAAGATCATTTTCTCTTGTTTATCTGTATTTAAATTTTCAACACTCGCCAACTGTAATCTCTTGTGCTTTTTGTAAGCATTAAGCAATAGATTTTTCACCGCTCTATTTTCTTCTTTCATAAAATAGTCAATCATTCGACGAGGAGTTGCGACTCTTTTAGCGATATCTTGAATTAGATCTTTATAGCCATAGTCATTACTTCCTACTTTGGCTGTAAAAGAAAGACAATCACAGAACGTTTGCACTTCCTCTCTTTTTGAAACATCGTTTATTGCATTTATGGCATCCTGTATATCTTGAGGTATCTGCGCAGTTGGATGTTGCAGAAAAGACTTAAAAGTCAATTCGTTTTGCGTGAGAGGAGCTTGTCCATTCAGATTCCGATCCAGATCCAGTATTAATCTCAGTCTTTTAGTAACGGAGAATCTATCTGGTTTATTCGGTAAATTACTAAGAACTTGGTTGATGAAGTTGTACTTCAAACTCGATACTGATTCCCATGGGTGAAGATATCCATTACCATTTCTCAAATCAGATAGACCAAATAACTCTTTTTCTCCTAAAATTGACATTGCATATCCAAAACGAGTTGCTTCTTCTTGTGTATCAACTTGTCCACTATGATGAACGCCAAATTTTAAGCCTATTTGTAAAGGACCTTGAGCTGCTGCAAATGCCATAACTCCCATCATTTCATTAAAAGGGATATCCTCAGTTGGGGAAATTCTTCGCAATGAAAAAATTTGGGGCAACAAAGCCAGTGTTCCCTGGGATCTGCCATTAACGCAATGTCTCCATCTGTTTGTCATCAGACCAAAGATGTGCGGTACAATTGTTGGATTTTGATCATCCAGCGTTGTCATTAGATAATCTACGATAAATCGTACAATATGTTCATTACAAAAAACACCTCCTTGCCCTTGTGGATCATCCCATATATATGAACAAGCTGAAATTAAGTCGCTCCTGACGGTGTCAGCTGCATCTCTAAATCGACCTGCATCAGCAACATCTCCGTTTGCGCCAAAAAAAACTGCCCACTGTTCTGCCAAAGCGCGCTGATTCTGTGGTGTTACGTTCATATTCCGTGGCAAGCTGTTAGAGATGCTATTAAACAACGTATTAACAGTGTTGGATCCCCACTCTTGGTCTAAATTTTGAGGATACTGCGCAGGGAATGAATATCCGCCGTATCTTTGTGTAAAGGCGCTATCATTCGTCATACAGAGATAGGCTCCTTTAAGCAAGTAATATGTTAATCTCCTTTTTAGTTTATCGTGCGTATTAAATAAGGCAAGATGATTTTGCGGTATGAGGCTATCAAGGACCGCAGTACCATAATGATCGTTATTTGGATATACGGTACAACGTCCGATTTGAGCGATGTCGTACACCGGAACATAATTTTGATCTACTAATAAATCTCTCATAGCACGGACAGCAGGATCGCGAAGAGGTTCGATAGGATGAGCGAATAGATTAACGAAAGATTGGAGATAAACATGTTGAGCTAACGCAATACTCAAACGGGCATCGATATCTCTTAAGTAATTTAAGAGGTCGCTGTGTACTTGTAAGTACGGTATCTTCGGACCATTCTGTAAAAGATAGCTATGCATAAAGAGTTTTCTATCTTGAAGATTTGCTGCGCGGTTAAGGACATACCGAAGCATTCCAACGCGATAACCTTGTTGTAATGTCGGCTGCAATAAATCTGAAATCCACAATGTGCGGCTGCTTTCGAATGGGGTAAATGACGTAGGAGTATTCAAAAAATCGGATATTTTTGTTCCGTTATCTTGCATAAGTCTGTCAGATTGTGTCGAGTGTACAAACTCATCGATGTGTTCTTGCAAAGCAGTAGCGAACACATTGTACTTTCCAATTGCGTCATACGTAGAAATCTTTACGGCATCTGCTCGTGCTCTGTTTATTTCTTCAGCTGTCATTCGTTGATTTTGAGGCAGCTGTCTTGCCGCTGCTACTAAGCGTTGAAGTCTCTGATTTAAATCATTATATATTCGGTCTGCATGTTCCTGCGGACTACCTTCCGCTTCCGGAAGATCAAACGCATATCCAAATAGTGCTGCTGATCTATTGTCATCTGGATTGTTGTTAATTAAGTTCCGAAGTCGTCTGAAATTTGTATCTCTTGCCGTGGTATCCTGCGTATAGGCGTTGTGTAATTCTGTCCAAAAATTCACTTCACCCGGGCGGTTTTGATCGACTGCGTTTTGTATTCGCTCATCAGTCGAGTCAAAATACCTGCTGGCTTCAAAAAATTCGTCAATAACTCCTTGGCCTTGTCTCAATGCGTCAATCCTATTCCTTACCCCATTTTTGAAACTTAGAATAGGGAAATATAATTTCGGAGGATAGATAGCATTCTGTACTCTAACATCCCCAAAAATACCTGGCGTACCTGTAGTTAGTTCGTCAATAAATCCACTCACTTGCACAACTTTTTCATTCGTATCTCGCATTTCCAGAGGCAAAAACTGCATAGTTAACGCCTTCGCTTCATTCTGCGGAACTTGTAAGTGATTGTTCGCAAAAGAGTTCAAAACAAATTTACTAAAAATAGGCACACTGAATGACCGTCCGAAACTGGAGGCAACAAGGCAATCTATTAAATGCGATGAGCCCTCTAAAGACTCCCAGATTTGCGGCATAAATATCTTAACTATGTCTTTTTCTGATAGATGTTGATCATAAATATCGAAAAGTGTCCGAATCAGTAATGGCTTCAGAGACAGCATACTTAATGTCCATGAATCATGCGCCGAAAGACTATGCATGAAATCATTTGCATTCACATTAGGCAGAAAAGAATGAATGAACTGTCCGCTGCGTTCTACTATTTTTTGTTCTAAAACCGGTTTAGAGTGCGTCTCCATCCAAAACAATATAGGCGTACCTCTAATACCTTCTTCATTTCGTAATTGAGTGCGCTCTTCTCCGTTCAACACCAAAAGATCCTGTCTACTAAAAATATTCGGAGATAACCGACTTGCAATGCTCCTTAATTTTTGAATATCCTCTTCCGAAACGTTATTAAAATTCAACCAACTTCTGTGCCACCTATCTTTACTCATACACCAGTTTTGTAGGATTTCAATCCATCTATGAAGTAAATCTCTCCTGATCGTATTCAGCCTCATTTGACCTGCAGGATTAAGGTTAGGAATACTAAGGTCTGCCAGTAAGGCTAGCATATTAAAGAAATCACGCTCTGAAATGTTTTCTCCGGTAAAACGCTCATTGGCGTCAATAACTTGAATTCTTGCTGCAACAAGATTTTGTATATCCTGATCACTGTTCAAGTTTACCTGCCTCTTTTGCTGGTCTGGCAATTGCTTGAACATGTTTATCGGATCCAAAAGCCATCCTTTCTTATAAGGTTTCTTTAGCCAAGTCAGTATTGTCTGCCCTTCGATCAATTGGTCACCTTCCAATTCAACGCCATTTACGCCACGCAGCGCAGCAAGAGATTTTGTAAGGTTACTCATAGAAGGTCTTATTTGATTGGTGGTAGGATCGGTTTCTGTATCAAATGCAATCGTTGGATCAGTCGCTATTGCGGTCAACTTTACAACATCAGCTGTTGAAAGATGATTAAACCGTAGCCAGCCAGGATTATTACACCACGTTCTTAATGCCTCTACCCATTGAACCAATGGTAACTTCAGCCATATGCGAATTTTATTAGCAAGTTGTGGATTTTGTCTGCTTAGTCTGCCTGCAATCACATAACATTCTCTTATCACACTTAAGATATTGAGGAACTCGTGCACGCGATCATTATCACCAACAATGGTGAATTTAAAATTGCCACCAATGCCGTTAAGTTTCGCATTAACAAAGTTCTGGGCATTAAATTGACCCACTATCCCCAATGCGGTTGCGACGTCTTGACCAGGGCTTCGAGAAAATATAAGTTTAGGCGCTTTAAGTGCTTTCATAACACTTTGCTCATCGATTGGAGTAGCATTTGTATCGAGGATCTTTCCTGACATATACACTTCTAAATCACGATAAAGTTGCAGTTCTCTACCTCGGGCTTGTTCATCGTTGGGAACTTGATTCTGAACTACAGGCAATGCTCCTGGCTGATTATGCCCATGAACAGGCTGTAGACCTACATGAACAGGGCGAGGCTGAGGAATCTGAAAGTTTGCAGCAGCTCCTCGACCGTTTGGATTTTGTCGTCGACCTGCCCGTGCTATTAAATCGTCTGCCGCTATAAGGGCATTTCGACAATCTGGTACTAACAGATCAAAGGCTACTCCGTATCTATAGATACCTAATACCTCTCGAGGGTCTATTCCCAGCCTTTCCAATTCTGTACGGCAATTCCAAACTATGGTAAAACTATTTCCAACTGTCAAATTCTGATAATTATTCCGACCAGGCGCCATTCCGTCAACATTGTTCCCGCTCAAAGCGATAAAAGCTAACGTGGAGCAAATCCAAAAATTCCGTTTCATTATGTTCTCTATCTTTCCTAAACCATGACACTTTTGTATATGTAAAAAGTTAACTTTTGATTAACGAGAAAAATAAACTTTATAATTTTTCCTGTCAATCTTTTTTTAAGTTTGAATGCCTGTTTTGATTTGGTTTCTTTTTGCAAGGTTGCATTTTATATAAATATAATAAATTTTTTAGTCATTTTATTTTTCTTAATAGAAAAAAGATACAGCAAAAATCATTCTTTATTTTATTCAATAATTCTATTGTCGAATTTAAGTAAACGGACTTATAATGTTGCGAGTTTTCGTTAAGTGTTGGTGATCAATGAATAAAAAATTTAAGAAAATTTGTGTTTTGAAAGGCGGAATTTCGTCTGAACGAGAAGTTTCACTTGTAAGCGGCTCTGAAATGGCAAAAGCCGCCGGAGCTTTAGGTTATGAAGTTGTTGAATTTGATTTCACAGGGGATCTTCCTGGGTTGATTTCGTTTGTTAATCGTGAAAAACCTGACTGTATATTAAATGGTTTGCATGGAATAGGAGGGGAGGACGGAAATATCCAGGCTGTGCTCAATTTTTTAAAAATTCCGTACACGCATTCAGGAGTTTTGGCGTCAGCTATCGGAATGAATAAAGCTATTTCCGAATCTATTTTTCAGCGCAATGGAATTCGTGTCCCAAAGTCGGCTTTATATTCATGGAAAGAATTTTGTGAACATCCGGATTTCCCGACTCCATTTGTCATTAAGCCTGTAGATGGAGGTTCATCATGCGGTGTGTATATAATTAGGGATATTTCAGAATTGGGAAATATAGAATGGACGCACAAAGATGTTTATGTGTCTGAATATATTCCAGGCTTGGAGTTAACGGTCGGGGTGTTAGATGGGCGTGCGATGGCTGTAACGAATATCGTGGTAAATTCCGGATTTTATGATTACACAAATAAATACACGGATGGAAAGGCGAATCATGAGCTGCCAGCAAAAATTCCAGAAGAAATTTACAGTGAAGCTTTAAGATCCGCTGAAAAAATGCATAAGCTTATCGGTGGGCGCGGAGTGACTCGGTCTGATTTTCGTTATAATACCGAAACTAATCAGCTTTTCGCACTTGAGATAAACACTCAACCTGGAATGACTCCTTTGTCTTTGGTTCCTGAGCAAGCAAAACTCATCGGAATGTCTTTCGAAGAATTAATCGAGAGAATTATCGATACGGCGAGGGTGGATTAGAATTCTTACGAAAACCAAAAATTAATAAAAAGCCCTAAAATCTTCTTTATTCGAGGAAAAGTTTAGGGCTTTTCTGTTTATGAAAGCCAAATTGTTAAATGCTATCCTGCAACTTTTACAACATGGCGCTCGTTATTTGCTTTTTTTCCAAAATTTACACATTCGGTTCTTGTTGATCTAATGCATTATCAATTTCGATTAATCTATTCTTCATTTTAGTAACCAGTATGGAAAGTGCTCCAGCAGCCGTGCTTGTTATCGCGGTGGTTATGATTAATCCTTTTGCTGTTCCAGGTTTGCTGCTTATCACGGATGCGGCGACAGATGCTAAAACAACGTTGCTGACGTCAAGAAAAATTCCAATCGGTTGAATGATGCGCTTTAAGCAAAACCAGCACTGTCCTTCCCTTTTAAGAGACTCTGCTGTGTCTATGTGCCTGTAAACATCTCCTCCGGTCAATGCATTTACTGCTGCTTGATTTATATTGATTCCTTGCTCCTGTAGACGAGCTTGTGAATCGGATTTGACTTTATCGAAATCCACTGATAATTGTCCATTTTTTGCATCTTCGATAGTTTTTTCAACTTGTTGAACCATGGTTGGCAAAGTTTGATCGTTTATGGGAAGAGCTGCCGGATTTTGCATACCGAAGCTTGTGCTCGCAGATAATAATGCTACTGTCATGATGATTTTTTTCATATTTGAATCCTTTCTCTATATCTATTTTTATTGTAGGAATAAAAAATTACCAAAAAGTTAATAAAGTTAAAATTAATTTAAAATTTTTGCAAGAAAGAAATTGCTAAAAATGAAAAAACGAACAAAGGTAATATCTAGCTTAGCTAGGATTAAGTGCTGCATTTTGAGTGTATCGTCAAATTAATTTAGGTTCTTGGCTAGATTAAATCTCTTGCGAAATTGAGGAGGGGGGTAGAAAAAGAAGGAAGAAAAGAGAGAAACTTAGCTAAAAAAGTAATAACCATGCTGAGTTTCGACAAATTGTGTAATCAAAAGAAGAATTTTTCAAGGCTAACTGGGGCGAAGTTCGATGAATTTCGCGAAATAATTCGCAAAGCAAGGCCGAAATGGGAGGAAATTCAGAGGAGGAAGAAAGTTCCCGGGCGAATTTCGAAGCTGAAAACGCCGCCTGATTTACTACC
>JAFQBQ010000085.1 GCA_017416635.1 Alphaproteobacteria bacterium
GCAATTCTGGCAATTAAAGGCGGGGAAATTAAGCAAAAAAGATATGTCGGAATATTTTGGAGATTTTGATGTCGAGCGATCTTGTCAAGAAATTCAAAGAAAAATCAACGACTTAATAGTTCAATATAATATTGAGGAGATTGGATACAATGTAAATAAAGACGATGACCACGGTGCCGCCTACGTTCATCTTTCTCGAATTAAGGAAAGCAAATGTTGAAAGAAATAGGGCAAATATCAAATTCATGCTGGATTTCCGCCTCCGCGGGCTCAGGAAAAACCAAAAATCTAATCGACAGAATTTTAGCCCTACTGTTGAGCGGAGTAAAACCCTCGCGCATATTGTGTCTAACTTATACAAATGCCGCTGCGACCGAAATGTTGGAACGCCTTTCCGATTATTTTTCCCGATGGAATCAACTATCCGACGAGGAAATAATCAACGAAATCAATGAATTGGGATTTAATCGCTATAACATCAAAAAAATCAAAGAACTATGCGAAGAAAATTCCGGACCCAACTGGGTAAAGATACAAACCATTCATAGTTTCGCTTTTAAATTATTGCAAAAATTTCCTTTAGAAACAGGTCTGTACGCTGGAACAAAATTAGCGGATGACGATTTTAAAAAGCGATTGCTGAAAGAATCCGAACAATTCGCGCTTTCTCAAAAAGAATTACAGCCATATTTTCAATTACTTTCGCAGGAAACTTTGTATCCTTTCGATGTTCTCAAAGATTATGAAATCGTAAAGGTTCGCAAATTTTTAGCAATGCATCCGCAACTTATTGATATTAAACGACATTTTATCGATATTTTAGAAATCGATGAAAGTTTGCTTTTCACAAGCAAAGCGCAGCTTTATAATAAATTAATGGATGAATGTTTCGGGAAAGATTATGCGCAGAATTTTTCTCAACTTATTGAATTACTTAGCTCAGAAAACGCCAAAAAAACAGATAGAGAAAAAGCAATATATTTAAAAAATTCCTTAGAAAACAAAAATGATGATTTTATTTTCGCGACTTTAACGAAAAGTCTGGAACCGATCAAGTCTTTATGTACGAATTCTCTTAAAAATCAAATAGAAGCTCAAATGCGCGATTTGCAACAAGCAACTGTAAGATATTTATCAATCAAGCAGAAAATTAACTCGGCAGAGTTAAATATTTCGTTTTTTTGTATTGCGAAAGTCATCATCGATAGATTTCAGTGGTTGAAACAACAAAATCAATTATTAGATTTCGACGATGTGATTTTATATTCTACAGAATTGTTAAATAACAACTTTAGTTGGGTTAATTATAAAATCGACAATGAAATAGAACACGTTCTGGTTGATGAATCGCAAGACACGAATCCTCAGCAGTGGGAATTGATAAAACAAATTACTTCAGATTTTTTTGAACATGAAAAGTCAGAGAAAACAATATTTATCGTCGGAGATGAAAAACAGTCGATCTATTCATTTCAAGGGGCTGATATTAGTAAATATAAACAAATACATAGCTACTTTCATCGAAAAATCATCGATTGTGGACAAAAATTTCACGAAATCGGTTTAAATAAATCTTATCGTTCCGACGGAAAAATTTTGTCATTCGTGGATTCTGTTTTCCAAAATGATTTTTCGAATATAAAACATCATACTGTAAAGGATTCGAACGCAGGGGCAGTCACGATAGTTGATTTATTTGATAACGAAGAAAAACAACACGAGGGTATATCGAAATACATCGCGGATTTAATCGAAAATTCAATAAATTCAGGAACTTATGTAAAAGACAAAAAAAGAACCGCAGAACCGCGCGATTTTATGATTCTATTTCGGCATCGAGATTTAAATTTGATAAATCAAATTCGTAATGAGTTATTTTCGCGGAATATTCCTGTTTCGGACGTCGATTGCTTGATGTTAAATGAAGAATTGATAGTCCAAGATTTGTTGGCTTTGGCGAAA
>JAFQBQ010000086.1 GCA_017416635.1 Alphaproteobacteria bacterium
AAAGATAAAAGGTGCACATCCTCAGCATTTAGGAGCGATGCTTCATATTTTGTAAAATATTGGCGCTTTTATAAAGACAGATGACTGCCAAGAACCGAAGACTGTTTTCTTGATTGATAAATTTCGACCATGCATTGAACAACGAAATTAAAATTTTGCGTTTTTGACCGCCGTATGTTTCAGAAATTTTTGGTTCTTTTACGTTAAGCAGTAGGATTAAAACTATTGCGGAAACTATTGCTGCGAAAATATATGCTAAGTGCCAATTGAAAAAATGAGCGATATGCAGCATTGCAACTTTCGTAAAAATTGCGCCGATGCGGTGACCTAAGTTAACATTGCTGGCGATGAATCCAAATATTTTTTCGTTGCTGTCATTAAGTTGATACGGATACATCACAACATTTTTACATCCGTCGGCTAAAGCTATCAAAGATGCGCCGAATATTAAGAGAAATACAGGACTTTCTGAAGACGTGGCGGATACGATTAAAATTCCGCATATTAATAGAATGTATGAAAAAATCAGCCAGCTCTTTCTTCTTGAAAAATTTTTCGAAAGAATCGGAATATCTACATTATCGATAAATGCTCCCCAGAAAAATTTCAGCGCAAATGGCCAATGAACAAATGCGAACAATCCGATAGTCGTTGCGGAAAATCCTAAATCTTTCAGCCAATAATCGAGAATCGTCATGGTTAACGGAAAAGAACATCCGTATGAGAATCCGATAAAAATTTTAATTAGGTATTTTTGCAACATTCATTTAGTTCCGGCACTTGATCCTTTTTTAAAGACTGAAGAATAACCAAACTTGGAATTATCAGCAGAGGCAGTAGGAGGAAGAAGTTCGTCCATCCCAGCACATCGGCAATGCCTCCGGAAATAGAGCGGTATAAAATATTGCTAATTCCATTGAACGCCCATAGCAGCGCGTATTGAGTGGAAGTGTGGCGCTTCCCGCTTATCGAATACATGAAAGCAACAAATACTGTTGTGACTGCTCCAATGGTTACGTGTTCCATGAATACGGATAAATATAACATCGGGAAACTCTTTCCGATTTGAGCGAGTGCGACATAGCAAACACAGCAACAGCAGGCGTGAATGGACGTAAACCACATCATCGCTCTTGTAATTCCGATTCTTGTAATAATGTATCCGCCAATGATTCCGCCGGGTAACGACGCAATACTTCCGAACACCTGTACGACGTTCGCGATATCCAAAATTGAGAAACCGATATCAACGTAGAACAGCTTACTCATTTTCTGAAACATTATATCTCCTAAGCGATATAACAACAGAAGCGAAATGAGTTCTCTCCAGTGATCTTTTTTCAAAAATTGCTTGAATGGATCGATAAGACACTTCGAAATAGTAGATGGAATGAGAATCGAAAAAGGTTTTTTGATTTCGTCAGCGAAATCTTCTTCTTGTGAGGGCGGTTCCGGCATTTTCAGAATGAAGAAAGTACATAAGAATATTGAAAAAGCCATCACGGCGTAAGCGTAATTCCATCCCAGATAATGTGCTAAATATAAAGTAAGACTTTTGGAAAAAAACAAGCCAAGGCGATATCCGAAAACAAATATTCCGGCGGTTGGGCCTTTCATATTTTCTGAAACATTATCCCATTGGCTTGGAAATATCGAAACATCTTGGATGCCATCTGCAAATGCGACAATCGAAGCGAAGATCAAAAGTCGATAGAGACTGTCTTGCGGACTTGATGATGCCATTCCTAAAATTCCAGCAAACAACAGTAGCTGACTGGCAAAAGCCCAACCTCGTTTTCGTCCGTTTAATAAACGAGATAAAACAGGGAAGTCGAAACGATCTGTAAATGGCGCCCAAAGAAATTTAAAAATATACGGACATTGAATTAATGTAATAAAACCTATAGCAGTGTTTGAAAGTCCGAAATCTTTAAGCCATAAATCGAGGACGGCAAGACGCAACAAAAAAGGGATTCCGCAAGTGAATCCCAAAAAAAACTTTGGACTGAGTTCTTTTCTAAAATAAGTATGAATAAAGTCGTCAAGAAAAGACGTAAACTTCATTGCTCGATTCTGCTCATTTTCTTTCGAGTAATTTGATCGAGATATTTCTTCCTCAATCTTATGCAGCTCGGAGTCACTTCGACTAACTCATCATCTTGGATGTAAGAAAGAGCCTGCTCCAATGAAATAATCCGAGGTGGCGACAATTTTATATTGTCATCCTTTCCTGAAGCTCGCATGTTCGTTAGCTGCTTTGTTTTCGTCGGATTAACATCCAAATCATTACCTTTGTTGTGCTCTCCGATAATCATTCCTTCATAAACAGGATCGCCAGGATTTACAAATAACGTTCCGCGCTCTTCCAAAAAGAATAAGGCATACGGAACGGCATTTCCGCCGGAATTGGAAACAAGAACTCCTTTCGTTCGATCTTCGATTGGACCTTTGTAAGGTTCATACCCGTAGAAGGAACGATTCATAATTCCGGAACCTCTGGTTTCCGTTAAAAACTCGCTGTGATATCCGATTAAGCCTCTTGTCGGAATCAAAAACTTTAATCTGGTCTTACCTGCACCAGATGGACGCATATCCAACATTGTTCCCTTGCGCAAAGTAATTTTTTCGACGATCGCTCCAGTGAATTCATCATCTAAATCGATGTACAACTCTTCCATTGGCTCGAGTTTTTCGCCAGTTTTTTCATCTGTTTTATACAAAACGTGAGGACGGCTGATCGATAACTCAAATCCTTCACGGCGCATCGTTTCAATCAAAA
>JAFQBQ010000007.1 GCA_017416635.1 Alphaproteobacteria bacterium
GCTTTAGAATAGAGTGTGGAGAAATATCAAATATAATTTCAGGTTACAAAAATGTAACAAAATCAGTTGTTATTTTGGATAAAGAAGGAGAAGTTTTGAGAGCTTTTATACAATCGGCAACAGATATAGATATTTCTGATCTACGTAAATGCTTATCGAGAAAGTTACCTGACTATATGGTTCCTTCTTCTTTTACTATAATAAGTGATATTCCTTATAACAATAACGGAAAGCTGGATACGAAAAAGTTAATGCAAGCATATCAAGAATTCGAATCGCAAAACAAATCGAAAAAAATGGATTTTCTTGAAAGAAAAGGTGATTTTCTCGATTCTAATGCCGCTATTTATAGACAGGTTTGGGAAGATATACTAAATACTCCTATCAGCCTCAATGATAATTTCTTTGAACAAGGTGGGAGTTCATTATCTGCAATAAAAATCAATACAAAGTTACGTGCTATGGGCGTAAAAGAGATTCCAATAAGGTATTTTTATGTTTATCAAACACTAGAAAAAATTATAAACGAGATGTAGTTGCTATGTTACTTGAAAATATGTTTTGTGATCAAAACAATGAACATATTGAGGCGACTTGCTTTTGGACGAACGCCGTTGATTTGGATCCTGAACCAATACTCACAAAAACGGAAAAAGGCAAATATACATCCTTTAAGGTAGAGAATCCGAGACAAGATTTTTTATTAGGGAGATATTGTGCGAAAAAGGCTTATTTACAGCTGCGTCCATCTTCTAATGAAAATATGCGTTCGCTTGAAATTAAAAATGGAATATTTGAACAGCCTTTTTTTTGCAATGATGCCTCCTTGGGAGTTTCTATATCTCATGATCATGGCGTAGCTGCAGCATTGGTTTTTGATAGGTCTTTCCCTATGGGAATCGACATAGAGCATTGGGATGAAAATAAATCTGAAGCGATAAATTCAATATCGACTTATGAAGAAGTTTTTCAAATAACAGATATAGATACAAATAAAGCATTTGCTATCGCGTGGTGTTTAAAAGAAGCTGTTTCTAAAGCTATTGGTACCGGTTTTACGATTCCAACTCAATTACTTAAAATCGAAGCTTTTACACAAAGGAGAGAAGCTGTTTATTCTTGCGGATTTTTTAATTTTACTCAGTATAAAGGAATTGCACTGTTAAAAGATAATATCATTATAGCTATAGCATATCCTCAGCAGTTGTATTGTAGATTTTGAATCACCAATCGAAAATCATAACAAATTTGGACATCAATTCTCTTCTAAAAGAGATGTGTTTTTTATCATGAATACCAGCGGTAGTTTCTCCAAAGAAATCGATAATTTTAGCACTCAGGCGCAGATTGACGCGCTATTCAAGCCTGAAGGAATTAATCCTGTCATAAAACCACAAAGGTTATCTTCGATGTGTCTGAGTACCTCCATACACTTTTTCTTCACGTCTGTTCCTGCCGTTCCAAGAGCGAAATTTACAGTTTTCGGAGTTATTTCGAACTCATTGTACAGGTTATATAAAGTTGAACCATCAGCATCGAGGATATTGCCTTTTAACGCCCCCATTCTTAAATGCTCAAGAGTAATTGCATGTTTGTTTCGCATGTTTTGAAGGTGGTCAGTAATGACATTCGCCATTGCTTGCAGTTCGGTTTCCGAGCCAAAAGCACGAATGCCTTGAACTTCCTCCGGTAAAACTACGTCGTCATGCGGAATATGAGGTATCGTGAACGAACGCATCTTTCTTTTTCCGCGAGTTCCTACAGTCGCATTTCCTCTGGGAATTTGAGTCGGTAAAAGATTTAAAACGCCATTCATCAATTGGTGACAAAACAAATATTGGTTGAAAAATTGTTTATAATAATACTTGATTATTTATAATATTTGGCATACACTGGAAGCAGTTGTTAGTGAGGCGGTGTATGAGTAAGGTTGTGGTAGTCGTTTCTTCCCTGTTTGTTTTTCTGTGTACAGAGTCTATGCGGGTGTTTGACCATACCTCGAGTTTCAATCAAGCTATGACGCAGGAATACAGACGGTTGAAGAAACTTTCGGACACTGAGATAGTGGGAGATTTTTTGTGCTGTTGTAAACAGGCTAGTTCGATTGACGCAGGCATAAGAGATTATTGCAGGCGATCCCGTTCGATGAGCAAGCATCTTCCCAAGATGAGTTACGTAAAGCAGAGCTAGTTAGTTTGTTTTTTGAAACTTTAAATGTGAAAGGCAGTTCCAGTGTAACAGGTTGCATTAATAATATTCGTACTTTATTGGACGGATTAAGGAATTCCCCTGTACAGTTTCCGTCCCCTCTTGCGAATGGAGCTTGCAGTCGAGTTTTTTCAGGGTATATCACGAGAAAAACGAAGCCTGCTAGTCGAATCAATAAGTGCTGGGATAAGCGTGTATACGACGTCGTTTCTGCATTTTTGCCAATTCTGCGTGAAGGGATGTTTGTTTTGGAGTTAGGTCCAGCTACTCAGTATGTATACGCACGGTCGTCAAAGTGTGCGAGAATTTGCTTGTCAAGTGCAAAGCCGTTATTACGGCTAGGTGCATTACGGGACCGTTGTTGTGTAACAAAATGGAGGGAGTGGATATCCCTGTATGTTATCGAATGGAGGATAGGCAGATAAGCGCAGATTCAGGATTGCATCATGAAATTTTTCACCATTTGGTGATAGGTTTAGAGCTAGACGAAAATCCGCACATTGTAGATTTGATTCCGTTTTTAATAAAGAGCAAAGTAGATGGGCTTTACGTGAGTAAGCTGAGAGAGCTATATACTGATATGGATGAGTTTAGAAATATAATCGGTTTGTTTTTGTTAGAGGGGCGGTTTTGTTTTGATCCGTGCAGTGAGGCAGCATATCTTTGCTCTGCAGGACGTAATCTGAGAGGTACCCATAAGTCGCTAGTGGGAACGATAAAGTGTGTTCCCAGTAGTTTTGTGGATTTGCTGAAAAATTCGGTTGAGGGGTTTCAAATAGATGAGACCGCTACGCAGGATTCTTTGAAAAAACTAAAGTGGTGTTAAGTAGTAGGGGAGAAAAAAATGTTGAAATATATTTTATTTTTATTTTGTGTATTATCGATCAGTGGGCAGGCTGAGGCTATGAATCAGGCTGAGTCTGTGAGTTTTGACTCTATTGTTAAAGCCAATGTAGGAAATCCAGCTGAGATAGTAAATAAATTGAGAGAAATTCGGAATACTTCTGAGTTAGCTGATGCGTTTTTATGTAATTTTGGAGGAGAAAATTTTGAGGAAGAGACTTCAGTTAGGAAAAACTATTCTTCTGAAATTACTGAGCGTCTTGTAGAAGCCGCGTTTGCTATTGGAAGTGAAATGAGAAAAAAGGGAAGATCCGTAACAGATGAAATCACTGATTTAGAGATCAGTAAGAGGTTTTTAGAATTTGCTAATGCGAAAGGTAGTCATGGACAGGCAGATAATGATGTTTCATCTTCTTTTTGGAGAGATCAGTTAGATGGAATGATCGGAGTTAGGCGCGATTACAAAGATGCGCTGGATAAGTTAGGAATTTTGGAGTCTGATTCTGAGTCCGATTGAACCTGAAGAGCGTTTATGGTGGAAAGGCAGGGGGGGCGGCTTTTGCCGTTTCCGCGTCGATTTCTTCTACATCGTATCCAAGCTCTGAAACGACTTCGGCACGCGATTTGAAACCACAGCGAACAGCTTCCATTTGAGCTTTTTGTTCTTTTTGAGGATCAACCCACGAAAAACCTTGCGGAATCCATTTCACGAGCGGAAAAGTCGGATCATTCTGAACATCAATTGCGCCTGAAAGCACGGCAAGTTCGATGAATTTATTCCAAATCGGACGACAAAATTGATAGACCATTAAATTATGTTGTAAGGCCGTACATCTTCTGCGGAATTCAAGCAAACCTGCTCTGATTGAAGAGTAATTCACTCCGGAAAGATCTCCAGTGAGTTGCTCATAAGTAATTCCTAAGCCGACAGAAATTGCCCTTAGTTGTTGCTTGATAAATGCCTCGTATGTGCCACCGACATCGGCAGGAGAAGAAAATTTTACATCCTCACCCGGATCAAGAAATTGCATCGTTCCTGGCTCCAAGCCAGCAAAAGCAACCCCTTGATCATTTGTGTTTTTTTCTCCAAACATTTCTGAATCCGGATCGAGTCGAGTTACAAAGCCAGCGAACATAGCCGCTGTTTTCTTGCGCACAAGTTCCGCGTCTTCGTATTGATCGAGTTCGTGGAGTTTAAGCAAAACATTTGATAACTAAGGTTCGCCTCGAATTTGTCCAGGCCTAAGTGGTCTGTAAATATGCAGAATTTCGTGAGCAGGAAGTCGAACACTGCTCGAAGCCGAAAAGCAAGAATCGCCGGGATGTTCTTTATAAAGATAATACGCAACCTTTTTCCCGTTTTTGCTGAACTCGATGCCCGAACGAATGACATTTCCGTTGGGTAACGTGCCGTCTCTTGATGAATCCAAATGCTCAGCTTCCAAAACTTGCAAACGTAGAGGTACGGTCGCATTTCGTTTATCGATTTTGATTCGAACAAAACATTCTCCGCATTCGATAACGCTTCGGAGTACGAGAGCTTGCAATCCATAGAAATCACAAACTTCAGCTGCGTCTGACTCATCCGTCCATCTCAACCAAAGCTCTTGAATTTTCTTCCTGAAATCTGCGTCTTTTGCTTTTGATTGTGGCTTTATTCCAGTTCCGATGCAGTTTGAGACAATCGCTTCAATGGAGTTCATTGCGTACGGATTTTTTCGCACAATATCATGTGACCGAGTACGCAAAGTCGAAAGATTGGAAGCCAAAAGAGAATTGATGGACGAATTTGACGGATGCCAATTTCCAAGACGCTTTCCGTGACCTGCGCCATCATAAGCTGTCGTTGATTTTCTTTTTAAAAAATTACTGATCGATCGGAAGATGTTCATCACAGATCCTCCGTAAAAAACGTATTTTTAATTTGATTCGCAATCGCTTTTATTACAGGGACACAAACGCTGTTACCAAACTGCTTATATATTTGAGTTTTTGGTACTTTATCGATGATAAACGTATCGGGAAATCCTTGTAATCTCGCGCATTCTCTCTCAGTCAGCCTTCTCGGATTGTTTGTCAGATGTTTGAGCATAATTTTTTCAGGATGACTGAGATATCGGGCGACTAATGTTGTTGTATAAGGCTCATTTTCATCAAATATTTTGTAGGAACACCATCCTGTTGAACCGCATTTCATGCGAGATTGAACATGATTCCATTTGTGATCACTAAGACAGTAAGTTTCATCAACGTCTTTTTCTATGATGTCCGATATATGAGTTTTTATTTCTAACGGCTTCGGAAATTGAAAAATTTTGTCGTGATCTAGGCTGCCGACGATATACAAACGTCGTCTGTTTTGCGGAACGCCGAAATCTTTGCCGCTCAGAATTTCATAATTTACCTTGTAACCGATTTCTTCCAAGCGTCTTAGCATAAGTTGAAAGATCTCACCGTTATTTATGCCTTTCAAATTGGGTACATTTTCAAGTAAGAAGACTTTCGGCTTTTTGGCTTTTAAAATTCTTTCGATTTCGAAGAATGCTTGACCGCGCTCGTCATTAAATCCCTTTTTTAATCCGGCGACAGAAAATGATTGGCAAGGAAAACCAGCCAGTAAGATGTCATGATCCGGGATTTCATTAGCAGAAATTTTTCTTATATCTCCATAAATGTTTTCTTCGCTGAAATTCGCTCTGTAAGTGGTAACAGCGTGTTTATCGATTTCGCTGGTAAATACGCAATCAACATTTTCCTTTCCGAAAGCTTGTTCAAAGCCAAGACGAATACCACCAATACCTGCGTATAAATCAGCGATTTTTATCATTGAACCCCCTTTGAGGTCGAAAAGATCACCTGACGTTTGCGAGGGTTTGATTCTGCGAGGCAGGCTTTTATCTGGCTGCGAAGACGAAGTAAATCTTCCAAATTTATGGGTGCATATTGGACGTGTGTGTCACCATAGGAAACAGAAGTCACTCGTTTCCCTGACTGTAAATCGCAAATGGCTTTTTCTACTGCTTCCAAATACTCCTGCGTATACATAAACACACCTTAGCGTCTACATATCCTTATTCAGTTTTTCTCGAAAAAATGTTCAGGGAAAATGCAATTTTTTTAAAAAAATTTAGTTCACTTATTTATGTAACGCAATTAAAAGTGAAAAAATCACTTTTTAACCAATATTTAGGTGGTAAGGATTATATTTTTATCTTATATTAGGCTTAAAGGATGCGGTATATGCTTATAGAGTTTGAAATAGAAAATTATTTATCTTTCAGGGATAGGGTGTCTTTTAGTTTTGAAAAAACTTTAATTCGCAGGTATCCAGGACATGTATTGTCGGGCAAGATTCCTGTGTTGTCCGGAGCTACAATATACGGAGCTAACGCTTCAGGGAAGAGCAATCTATTTTCTTCAATGAAAACGGTTGTCGAAATGATAAACGGAAATAAAGATATATCTTACCTGGGGTTTCCCAAAAACAAATTCATGATGCGTGATGAGCCTACTTTTTTCTCATTTGTATTTCAAAGCGAAAAGCATATCTATAAATATTCGTTTAAAGTTTCTTTTTCTAAAATAACTGAGGAGTCTCTTCATATACTCAATGAACAAAAAGAAATAAAAAAAGTTATCTTTGAGCGGAAGAACGGTAATAATACTAATTACGGCGACGAACTAAATGAGATAGAATGGTACAAATATAGAACCACCACTGAATCTTCTTTGCTATTACCAAAATTAAAATCTGATGGTGTCTTGGAACGCAAAGAGAAATGCACATTATATTTTAAAGACGTATTTTCTTTTTTTGAAAATTTCATCTTTGTTGCGCATGAGTATAATTTGGGTGATCAGCAGATGTTTTATTTGAGTCTTCAAAAAGATGATTTTAAAACATATTTACTTGATCTTTTAAAAAATGCAGATCTCGGTATAACCGGAATACAGTACCAAAGCATACATAGTGACGCTGTCGTTCCTTTATTAAAAATGATTCCAATGCCATCTGTGGGAAAAATCTTTTTAAGGGATTCAAACAGGAATTTTTATTATGTTTCGAAAAATAACGACGAATTAGTGTGCGAAAAATTGGTTTTATTTCATGGAAATCAACAATTCGATATGCAGCAGGAATCAAAAGGAACTTTGAAACTGATCGAGTTGTCTTTGGCTTTTTATTTAACCAGAAAAATTCAAAAAACTGTGCTGTTCATAGATGAGTTGTGCAGCTCGCTTCATCCGAAATTAATAGAATTTATTCTTAAGGGAACTATGAATGATTTACGAAGCACCAAATCTCAGATCATTCTTACGTCTCATGATTTGTACACATTATCGGAAGAGTTTTGGAGGAAGGATCAAATATGGTTTACTGAAAAAGAAGTTTCAGGGAATTCTTTGCTAACCTGTCTTTCAAGTATCGATACCAGACATGATAAATCTGTTTTCCGAAGTTATTTAAAGGGACTGTACGGAGGTCTTCCTGTTTTACCAACTGAGGCTCTATGAGAAATACAAAAACTAAAAGAGGGTTATATATATTAGTTGAAGGGAAAACCGAGCTTGCATATGTCCAAGATTTCGCGAAATGTAATCCCTCCGTAAAAGTAATTGTGCTTATAGAAACTTCTTCTCGTCCAAGACTCATAAAAGAAGCCTTAAAATTTTCTGAAGAGCATCGTTTGGATACGTGGGTTATCTTTGATCAAGATGATAAATTCACGGAAGCCAAAGAAATATACAAACAAGCA
>JAFQBQ010000087.1 GCA_017416635.1 Alphaproteobacteria bacterium
AAGAGATTGAGGAAGAACTTCCGATCGCAACTCACGAAAATTTTGGATTAGTGAAAATTGGCAGCGGTTTTACAAATGACGCAGGAACTATTTCAGCTCCGATTATTACAAAAGCGACTGAAGACAATTTCGGAATCATGAAAACAGGCGATGGCTTAGTAAACAACAACGGAACAATTTCAAGAGATGAATTAAATCCAGCAACATTTTCAAATTTCGGAATCGTAAAACTCGGAGACAATCTTTCAATCAATCAAAGCGGTGAAATGGAGATCTGCGACATGGCGAATGCTGCTACAATTTATAATTTGGGTAACGTAAAAATCTGTAACAACGGAATTGTCGATTTAGAAGAACAAACTTTAGTTTATAGATTATTTGTAACCGAAGATTTGGTAATTCAATTTCAAACTGATTTTGAAGTTCAAGATGATTTTTCGTTCGTGTTGGAAATTGTTTCTGATGGAACGCATATTATTTCATTTAACGAAAATTTGAATCCGAAAATTTCTCCGTTGCCGATCAATCGAGGTATCACAAAACTTACTTTTTCTAAAAAGTTGGGAGTTCCAAGCTACAATGTAGAAATTTCTCGACTCGATGCGCCAGAACCAACTTTATTAACTCCTGCGATCGAAACCTGTATTTCATCTGAATTTAGCGTTACTTCTCCAAACGGCGGTTCATGGTTGCCAAATAGCTTATTAAAAACAAGTTACAACGGGTACTGCGATATTACGGAACTCAATTTTAAATTCGAAACATTAGTTTGCGTCGATTACGTAAATTATCTAAGTCGTTCTAACTCAGTTTCGATGGGCGAATTTGTTCTGAAAGGATCAAACGACGAAAAAAATTGGACGACATTGATATATAAAAACGGCGAAATAATTTACGGCAAAGTTTATACAGAAATTAAAGGATGTTTTCGCTATTACAATCTGAAAATCGGATATACCTCAGACGACAACAAGCCCGGAGCTGTCACTCTTTGGGGAACTCAGATCGATAACAACGAAAGCGAGATAATTCCAATCACTCCGTACATGTCGTCTAACGAAACTACTTTCGCAAAGATGACGGCGAATAATATTGAGTCAGGATCGGCTGCAGACATCACTGATTTTAATTGCAATAGTCTGCTGAAAATGACGAAAACCGGCGATGATTGGATTAAATACGAACTTTCCGAAGCAAAAATCGCGAACATTTTGGAGCTGAATTTTAGAGGAATGGGAGAATATTACGGATTCTATGGAGACAGACATCCCAATTGGTTTAAGCTCGAAGGCTCTAACGATGACGAAACATGGACTTTATTATTAGAAAGGCAATATGCGGAAAACGAATTATCATGGAATAACAATGTCGTATTTTATAATTTCGAAAACAGCAACGCTTACAAATATTACAAATTTACTTGCGTAGCAACCAATAGTGCCAACGCACAATGGGGCATCAGCGGATTCAAATTGTACCAAAGAAAAATCGGGAAATATCATTTTTATCGAGGCGTTCCAAAACTGATTTCTGCGAATCAAGATGGGTACGAAATTACCGCAAGCAGCCAATATGATAATAATTATGTAGGATATTTTGCGTTTGACGACGACGCCGGAACTAATTGGGTAACAGCTGAAAATCCGGGAGACGCTTGGCTGCAAATTAAACTTCCAACGGCAACAGCTTTCGAAGCGGTACAAATTGCCTCAAGAGAAGATAAAAATCTCGATCAATCGCCTACGGCTTTTCAAATTCAAGGATCAAATGACGGAGAAAATTGGGACACTTTAGATTCGGAAAGCGATATTTCTTGGGCTGCGCTTGGCGAACTCAAATTATTTGAATTTGCAAATGAAACTGCGTATTTGTATTACAGATTATACATAACAGCTTGCCAAGGATCTTCATATAAAGGCTGCGGTCGTTTCATCCTTGGAAACGCAGTCCGCGAATATAAACGATGGTTGAATCAGTACAATTGTATTGTTCCAATAATAAATTCAAATTCGCAGGATGGATATTTAGTTACAGCAAAATCAAATTGGGGCTCTCACTATCCTTGGAAAGCCTTCGATCGTGCAGTTTCTAATTCAGATGACGCATGGGAGTGTAATGATTCTGATAAATCAGATTCAAGCGGAAATTGTAATACATGGCTTCAAATACAGCTTCCTGAAGCAAAAGTAGCAAATGCTTTGTATCTTCAAGAGAGAAGCGGTAGAAGTACTAGAGATCCAAAAGACTTCATTTTACAGGCATCAAATAACGGAACTACATGGACGACGTTGTTGGCTCAAACGGATCAAAGCTATACGGGGAAAACCTGGCTGTTTGATAATGAAACACCGTATACGTATTACAGATTGAGCATAACAAAATCAAATCAAGCTAATGATAACGTTTGTGTCGGAATAATGAATCTTTTATATCACGAAATCATAACTGAATATTAATTGGAGGGAAAATGGACATTTCAAAAACAATGGAAACGTTTCAACTGGTTAAGGAAAAAATCCGACAAGCAATCATTTCAAAAGGAGTTGATGTTCCCGAAGGTGCATCGCTCTCAGAAATGGCAGATAAAATTTTAAAAATTAAAGTCAACAATAAACGAAAGGAGAACCAAAATGCCTAATTTCTTACATGGAGTGAATGTCACTGAAATAAACGAGGGAATAAGTACGGTACGCACGAGTTCAAGTTCTGTAATCGGAGTTATTGGAACTGCACCCGATGCGGTTGCTGCAGATTTCCCGTTAAACACGCCTGTTTTGATTTCAGGATCATTGACTGAAGCAGCCAAACTCGGAACAACGGGGACGCTGCCGTCTGCGGTCAAAGGAATTTTAGATCAAACAAGTGCGTTAATTGTTGTAGTTCGTGTTGCTGAAGGTGAAGCAAGTGGCGAAGGAAACAACGCCAT
>JAFQBQ010000088.1 GCA_017416635.1 Alphaproteobacteria bacterium
GCGCTGCGCCGTATAGTTCCCTTATTGAGTGGATATCTGGAACAACTTTGCAGGTGCGACTTAATCTCGGGAGCTATTTAACATTGCTTACAGATGAAATGTATCTGAAAGGATTCGCGACATCTGTTTTGATTGCAGCGGCATCTACAATTTGCTGTTTAATTATTAGCTTCCCGATGGCTTACGGCATCGCGCGCTCTTCTGAAAAATTTCGTTCGATTTTGCTGATGCTGGTTGTTCTTCCGTTTTGGACTTCATTTTTAATCCGAGTGTATGCGTGGATAGTTTTATTGAGTCCGGCAGGAGTCATTAATAATATGCTCATGAAATTTGGAATAATCAGCGCGCCGCTTCCACTCATGAATAATTCGTATGCGGCGTGTTTGGGAATCATTTACGCGTATCTGCCGTTTATGATTTTGCCTTTGTACAATGCAATAGAAAAAATAGATTACACTTTAATTGAAGCAGCATACGATTTGGGAAGTTCTCCGTTGACAGCATTTTTTTCGGTAGTTGTTCCATTATCTATTCCGGGAATTTATGCTGGGTCGGTTTTGATCTTTGTTCCGGCAATGGGAGAATTCGTAATTCCGGAATTATTGGGCGGCGCGCAAACTTTAACTATCGGGCGTCTCGTTTGGAATGAGTTTTTCGGAAATATGTCGTGGTCTACGGCTGCATCGCTATCTATTATTTTACTGACGTTTTTAGTGTTGCCGATTGTCCTCACACAAAATAAAAAAGATTTGTTATCGCAGGAGCAACAATGAAATTTCATTGGTCAAAGTTGTTTCTGTTTTTAGGTTATGTGTTTTTGTACGTTCCTCTGTTGTGCATAGTTGTTTATTCCTTCAATGAATCGAGATACCTCGCGTCTTGGACTGGATTTTCGTTCAAATGGTATCACACGCTTTTATCGAACAAAATGATTTTGCAGGCGACATGGACAAGCATCAAGGTTGCAAGTATTTCCGCAACGGTTTCTGTAATTCTCGGAACGATGTCCGCTATCGTTATAACTCGCTTCGGACGATTCAAGGGAAAAAGTCTTTTTATCGGCTCGATTTCTTCTCCGTTAGTTATGCCGGAAGTTATTATGGGATTGTCTCTGCTGATGCTGTTCGTTGGAATGGAAAAAATTTTCGGATGGCCAAACGGTCGCAGTTTAACGACGGTCGTAATCGCGCATATCACGCTTACGTTATCTTATGTGACTTTAGTGGTTCAGGCAAGGCTACAAGATTTGGATAAATCAATCGAAGAAGCAGCTTTGGATTTGGGAGCGTCTCCATTGAAAGTATTTTTTGTTATTACGTTGCCGATGATCGCGCCTGCAATTATTCTAGGATGGCTGCTTGCTTTTGCTTTATCTTTGGATGATGTCGTTATTGCGAGTTTCGTTGCAGGTCCTGGCGCGACAACTCTTCCTATGATTATTTTTTCAAGTTTGCGTTTTGGAATTTCTCCTGAAATAAATGCGCTGGCTACAATTCTGATGACAGCGCTGTCCATAGGAGTGATTGCAACCGCGATAATTATTTGCAAGAATAACAAGCAGAATGGAGTAAAAGATGAAACCTTACATCATAGTTCTTGGAAATGAAAAAGGAGGAACTGGAAAGTCTACAGTCGCAATGCATATTGCGGTGTATCTCCTTAATCAGGGATTTTCAGTTGGAACAATTGATGTGGACGCGCGGCAGGGAACTCTGACTCGATATTTTGAAAATCGTAAAAGATCAAATGAGG
Source organism: Alphaproteobacteria bacterium (assembly GCA_017416635.1). Classification (GTDB taxonomy): domain Bacteria; phylum Pseudomonadota; class Alphaproteobacteria; order UBA3830; family UBA3830; genus UBA3830. The sequence continues at coordinate 1,753 of JAFQBQ010000088.1, forward strand.
ACGGTTCTGTAAAAATGCCAATACACTTTGCGATTTTAAAGGATAATGACGAAAACATAAAAGTTGCGCAGGAGCACGAAATCCAAAAACTTCGTGATGCTTTCAGTAATCAGCAGCAATGCGATTTTATTATTATAGATACTCCGGGAAATGATACTTTTTTGTCACAAACGGTTCATTCTTATGCTGATACGCTAATTACTCCGATGAATGACAGCTTCGTTGATTTGGATGTTTTGGTTAGAGTCGATAAAAATGATTTCAAACAAATGAAACCGAGTATTTACGCAGAGATGGTTTGGAATCAAAGAAAAATGCGAGCGATACGAGGACAAAAACCGATAGATTGGATTGTGATCAGAAATAGGTTAACGACATTTTATAACAAAAATAAAAGAGACATTCATACCGTCCTTGAAGCGTTGGCGAGTAGAATCGGTTTTAGGCTAGGTGAAGGTTTTTGCGAAAGGGTTATTTTTAAAGAACTGTTTTTATCGGGTCTGACTTTGCTTGATTTAGAGGCAAAAAAAGTGGAATTAAATATTTCTCACGTCGCCGCAAGGCAGGAATTGCGAGACTTAATCGCATTAATGAAACTACCAAATGTTCAATAGGAAAATATGGCTTATATTGTTCAAAAATTTGGCGGAACATCAGTTGCGACCTTAGACAGAATTAAACATGTCGCAGAAATTATCGCAAAATCTTATCAGAAAGATTCTGTTGTAGCGGTAGTATCGGCGATGGCAGGAGTTACGAACAAATTCGTCGGATACGTTCACAATCTTAATTCGTACGAAGGTGATCCGGAATATGACAGCGTCATTTCATCGGGAGAAATCGTAACGGCAGGCCTTTTATCAATCGCGTTAAAAAATTTGGGAATTTCTGCAAGGTCTTACACCGCCTGGCAGCTTCC
>JAFQBQ010000089.1 GCA_017416635.1 Alphaproteobacteria bacterium
CAGACGCGCCGCCTCCACCGTGTTCAACTAGAACCGCGACAATATATTTCGGAGTATTTAACGGAGCAACTCCGGCGAAAAATGCATGATCTCTGTGTTGCCATTCTACAAGTTTTTGATTCATCCCTGCTTCATGCGATTTTATTGATCTGACTTGCGAAGAACCAGTCTTCCCCGAAATTCCGTAAAGTGTTCGACAAGATCCGCGCGCGGTTCCTGCATAGCATACCTGATACAAACCTTTTTTGATAATATCTCCGACTTGTTTATCGATAGGTCTCGGCGAAATTTCATTCTCAGAAGTTTGTCTGATCATCGTCGGATGATAATTGAAATCGTTTGTGTACAACTTTCCCATCATTGTCGCCGTTTGGATTAAAGTTGTTAGAACAGATCCCTGACCGATTCCGGCAATCATCGTTTCATATGGTTTCCATGTCGAACCATAACGCAGCAGCTTCCACTCCTTGGATGGAATTAATCCTGTTTTTTCATTTGGAAGTTCGATTCCTGTTTGATGGCCGAATCCAAATTCGAGAGCATACTTTCGGATTTTTTCTATTCCTAATTTCATAGCTAATTCAAAAAAATAACTGTCGCATGAAAATTTCAGAGCATCGCATAAATTCATCCAGCCATGACCGCCGCGATTCCAACAATGAAAAACATGATTATCTTGCTTAACTCCTCCGAGACAGATAATTTTATCTGTCGGAGATATAATTTTTTCTTTCAGCGCGGCATATGCAACGATAATTTTAAATATCGAACCCGGAGGATACGCCGAACTTATTGCGCGATCTAATAATGGCTTAAAAGTATTTGTGTTTAATTCGTTCCATTCGGATTTTGTCGGTCCATTACTCATTATATTAACATCGTATCCGGGAAACGAAACGAGAGCCAGCACATTTCCGGATATGTCCAAAACGCAGCACGCTCCAGCTTTGTGTTGCGACAATAATTGATAAACATATTTTTGCAAATCCGCATTTATGGTCAAAATAATATCGTCTCCGCTTTTCGGAGGTTGCTGATCAATGGTGCGAATATTTTTCCCGACTGCATTAATTTCTTTTTGAATCGTTCCGATTTGTCCGCAAAGCTGCTCATCGAATAAAAATTCTATTCCTGTCTTGCCTTTTAAAATCTGCAGAGAATTGTCGGATTTTGTCGCGTATCCGATTACGTGTGAAAACTCTTCCGGCATATAATATTGTCTCGAATAAATATGAGTAAGATAAACGCCGCTGAATTTAAATAAATTCATCGCGATTTTTGCATATTCTTCTTTTGTTAATTCATCCTTTATTAAAAAACTTGGCTGCCGTTGCTGCCGAATAAGATTTAGTGCTTGTTCGTCTTCATCAGAAAAATCCAAATATTGTTTAATGGATTTCATATTTTCATCGAAGACTTTTTTCGAACAATAATCCATCATCAATCGATGCTTATATATATTTTGTGCGAGAACCTGACCATCGGAAGAAAGAATTCTGCCTCGCTTCGGCAAAATCGGATTTATTCTTATTCGATTTTTATCGGACATAAGCTGATACTTGTGCCCATGTTTTATTTGCAGCAAATATAAATTA
>JAFQBQ010000008.1 GCA_017416635.1 Alphaproteobacteria bacterium
ATGATAATTGGGTACAACGAAGCGACCGCTATGCTGTCAGAACTAACAAACAACATCAAACACATTGAAAATAAAATGAATGCAATGACCCCAACTCGTTTTGAGCTGAATCTGTCAAGAATTAAGCCGCCAGGAATCTGCATTAACGTGTACGCCAAATAGAAAGAGCTTATCATTGTTCCGATTTGGCTGGCGGTTGCATTAAAATATTGCTGTAAGTCCTCATTTAAAACACTTGGAATCGCTGAACGCAATCCGTAATGATAAGTAAAAAATATGGTGCAAAATGCGAGCAACCATACATGCATATATTTCTTGTACACAACGCCCTCCACTACATCGCTTTCGAAAATAAATTAAAAAAATTCTGTGTTGTTTGGAAATCTAATTCATCCAGAGAAACACCTTTGAGTATAGCAATTTTTTTCGCGGTTTCAATCATAAATGCCGGCTCGTTAATTTTACCTCTATACGGAACCGGCGCCAAAAACGGAGCATCCGTTTCGAGAAGCAAACGATTTAACGGAATTCTTTTCACCGATTTCTGCAATTCTGTATTTTTTTTAAACGTAATCGTCCCGCCGACGCCAATATAGTAATTTGTCTGAAGCAAACGTTCAGTAAAATCAGCTTCTCCTGAAAAGCAGTGGATTACCGCGCGGATTTTCGGAAATTCATCGAGAATATCCAAAGTATCTTGCCATGCCTCGCGAGTATGAATCGAGACAGGCAATCCGAATTCTTCTGCGAATCCAAGCTGTAATCTGAATATTTGCTTCTGCTCAGAAATTTCTTCAGTCGTAATGTGATAGTCCAACCCGATTTCGCCAATCGCGACCGTTTTCGGATGACTGCAAACTTTTTTGAATTTTTCCCTTAATTCATTTTGCGAAAATTTTTGCAAATGTTCTTTCGCATAGTCTGGATAAATCCCAATTGTCCGAAAAACATTCGGAAATTTTTCTGTCAATTTAGTAATCTGCTCAACATCCGACAAATGTGTCCCGATAGTCACAAACTTATCCACATTCGCCTGCTCTGCCCGTTCGATTATTTTCGCAGATGCGTAATAATCTTCAGGATACTTCTCATTGTGGCTTTCCAAAAAAGCTCGATACGAAGAATAATCCAAATGACAATGCGAATCGGCGAACATTTATTTTTCCTTCGGAAACAACGGGGTCGGCGCTGGTAATTTCTGCGACTCAAAATTATTTTGTATTTCGTCGAACGAATGACCTTTCAGATTTAAAAATCCGAAAATTTTCGCTGCGGTACCCGGCATAAACGGACTAATTCCGAACGCGATAGATTTCAAACTTTCGCATAACGCCGTTAATACAGAATCCAACTGAGGATCATTTTTCTTTGCAAGCTCCCAAGGCTTTACGTCATTCACAAATTTGTTAGACTCGGTAACGAGTCCCCAAATTGTGTCGAGCGCACCGTGCAAATCTTGTTTATCGATGTATGGACGAACTTTCGCTATTAATTCTCGAGCATGATCAACCAGAATTTTTGCTGACTCAGAAAAATTATAATCCGCGCGCAAAAAACCATCTCTTTTTTGGATGAAAGCAAGAACGCGCTGTACTAAATTTCCTAAATCATTCGCTAAATCGTAGTTAATTCTTTTTGAAATCGCATCTGCAGAAAAATCTCCATCTTCGCCAAATCGAACTTCTCTCATCAAAAAATATCTTACGGCGTCCAAACCATATTTTGCGACAATTTCATTCGGATTAACGACATTCCCGATAGACTTCGACATTTTCTGTCCTTCGCTGGTCCACCATCCATGCGCGAAAATTCGTTTTGGAAGAGGTAAATTTGCAGCCATCAAAAAAGCAGGCCAATATACCGCATGGAAACGCAAAATTTCTTTTCCGACGATATGGACACACTCACGCATGCGCGCTTCTGCTTTTGCTCGGTCATGAGGAAATCCGAAAGTGGTTAAATAATTCGCAAGAGCATCTATCCATACATACATGACGTGATCAATCGCTCCAGGAACTGGAATTCCCCAATCAAATTTGCTGCGAGAAATACATAAATCCTTCAAGCCGCTTTTTACGAAACTGATAACTTCGTTCCTTCTGCTAATCGGAGCGATAAAATCAGGATGTTCTTCATAATATTCGAGCAATTTATCTTGATATGCAGAAAGCCTGAAAAAGAAAGACTCTTCTTCCATCCATTCGACTTTGCCGCCACTCGGAGCTAATCCATCAACAATATCAGATTCATTCACAAATGTTTCGTCTCTTGGATCATACCAGCCAACGTAAGAACTTTTATAAATGTCACTTTCAATCATCGTCCATAGAGTTTGCGCAGATTCTATATGCCTCGGCTCAGTCGTTCTTATAAAATCATCATAAGAAATATTCATTAACTGAGACATATCCTTGAATTTTTGCGACATCATATCACTAAACGCGTGTACATCCATTTGCGCTTTTTCCGCAGAACGCGCGACTTTGATGCCGTGCTCATCCGTACCTGTTGAAAAATGTACGTTGAAACCATCTAACCTTTTGAATCTCGCAATAATATCCGCAGCCGTACTTGCATATGCATGTCCAACGTGAGGTTCCCCATTGATATAATAAATTGGTGTTGTAACGCAAAAATCCATATCTAACTCCGACTAAATATCTCGAGGTAAATGTACCTGCAAACATTTTTAAATGAAAGTTATTATTTATACAAAAATCTGATACTATGTACTTGGGTTATTCAGGAGGGAAAATCATGGAGTTAAAAGGAAGCAAGACCGAAAAAAATTTGCAAGCAGCTTTCGCTGGCGAATCTCAAGCTCGGAATAAATATACTTATTTCGCATCTCAAGCCAAAAAAGAAGGCTATGTCCAAATCAGTGCTATTTTCGAAGAAACCGCAAATAATGAAAAAGAGCATGCGAAAATTTGGTACAAATTACTCAACGGTGGATCTGTCTCCGATACTGCCTCTAATTTAAAAGATGCCGCTGCCGGTGAAAATTACGAATGGACGCAAATGTATGATCAGTTCGCAAAAGAGGCAGAAGAAGAAGGCTTCAAAGATATCGCACATTTATTTCGCGAAGTTTTGAAGATAGAAAGAGAGCATGAAGCTCGTTATAAAAAACTTTTGCAGAATATCCAAGAAAAAA
>JAFQBQ010000090.1 GCA_017416635.1 Alphaproteobacteria bacterium
AGCTGTAGACGAAGCTTCTAAATTACGTGAAAAAATTCTAGCTCAGGCTGAGCAGCAAGCTAGAGAGCAAGGAGATGCGCTACGAGCAAAAATTCTGAAGGAATACGAAGACAAAGCAACTCAAGATGCGACCGAAATGCACAAGAAAATAGTACAGGGGTCTATTGCTGAGGCAGAAAATACTCGAAATAAGTTGATTGCGGAAGCGAAAGAACAAGCGCAAGCCGAAGCAATCGTGCTTAGCAATAGTATTAAGGAGCAAGCGCAGCATGATGCAGAGCTGGAAGCAGAAATTGTTAAAAAAGATTTAGTGGAAAAGGCTATAAAGTCAGCAAATGAAGAATCAGATAAAATTTCTCGTGAGATTTTGGAAGGCGCGCTTCGTGAATCGAAGAATGAAGCTCAGGAAATAAAGAAGGATATAATAAAATCTTCTATCCGACATGCTCAGAAAGAATCTACTCAGTTTATTCAAAATGAGTTGAATAAAGCGAAGAAAGAGTCACGTATCAAAGCTGCTGAAATGATATCTGCAGCGATGACCGAAATTAATAGGGAAATTGAAGAACTGAAAAGTGCGACGGTGGGGAATTTAAATTCAAAAGCAGGAGAGATAGTCGCGAGTGCTATTGAGGATACTGCGACGGAAGTCCAGAATATGAAAGATTCGATATTGCGTAATTCTAAAGAGCACGTTGGCGAAATCGTTTCAAATGCTATCGGTGACGCAAAAGCTACAATCAATGATATAAAAGATTTAACGTTGCGCGATTCGAAAGAGACAATCGAAAATATAAAAGATTCGATGTTGCGCGATTCAAAAGAATATGCTGACGAGATTGTTTCAAATGCGATTGAGGATACCGAAGCTGAGATAGAAAATGTAAAAGATGCAATATTGCATGAGTCTAAAGAACAAATAGAAAAAATTGTCGCAGGACCGGTTGCGTCATTTTTGCGAGAGACGCAGGATGAGCTTAAAGTTCTTTTGGATGGATTAAAGCAAAGCATAAAAGAGTCTGTTGAGCAAATTCAAGTTTCGATAAATGAACAAGAACAATGCGTAAGTAAGCAAATTAAAGAATTTCAGGAGAAAGGAAAGATTGAATCCGAGATAGCTCAGAAAGAAATGATAAAAAAACTGCTGAATGTTAAAGAAAACGAAGGCGGGTGTCCGGAAATGTATGCCAACAATTGGAATAAACCGAAGTTTTTCTATTCTCCTGACGACACCGTTGAGGATTTGGATCTTATAAAGAAAAGGATGTCGGAAAATATGAAAGATTCGTATGATTCTTCCGTTATTTCGACAGTTTCAAACGAAGTCGACATGACAGCGATTTTATCTTTGGAAAAAACTTTCGGAAAAGCGTTCTCTGAAAAGTATAACACTCGTCTCGGGTTTACTCCGTTCTTTATTTTGGCTGCAGTCGCTGCATTGAAGAGGTACAAAGTTTTCAACGCTCATATTCTAAACGATGAAATTATATACAAAGGAAATTACGACATTTCTGTAATCACATGCGGCAATGACGGAATTTCTGCTCCAGTAATTCGTCAAGTTGATTCTCTTTCGTTAGCAGAAATCGAGAAGAAAATGATTACTTTGTCTCGTCGTGCAGTGGAAGGAATGCTGACATTAGAAGAGGTTTCCGGCGGAACATTCACGGTGGTAAATGCAGGAATCTATGGTTCGCTTATGGGAACTGATGTTCTGACGCCTCCGCACGTCGCGACCTTGAGCGTGCACAAAATGCATAATCGGCCGGTCGCAACCGATGATGGTGTCGAGATAAAACCAATGCTGTATGTTTCGTTGTCATACGATCATCGTATCGCGGATACAAAATTAGCGGCAGAATTCTTGAACAATATCAAGGCGTATGTCGAAAATCCGGGATGGCAATTGCTGGGATTGTAAGCTCAAATTAAGGCTTTAGAGGTGAAGAGGTTTTTGGCTGCAGTTTTTTTTCTTAGCGCTCTCGTTGGATGCAGCAATATTGAGGATCAACCAAAGCCTTGGTGGGAAGTTTACTGGCGTTCTGAATCGCATATCGAATTTCAAAAGATTTATGATAACGTCAACGCTTTGTTTAAACTTGAAAAAGTTTCCCGCGCAGATTTGGAGAATTTATGGTTACCGTATTTGAAAGCAATAGAAAAAATTCCGTTGCAAAGTACAACGTTTGAAGAGCTGAGTGATATTTCCGGACTTTGCTTTTTTTATGGTAATTCCGTAGGTTTTGCAGCAAAGAAACTTCTTTCCGAAAGACAAGAGGATTCGACGAAAGAACTTCTGCTGTTCATTTCTGCTCGAATTGTGAACTTTACGAGAAAATTGCGCGATATTATAACAACTCGAACTGGAAAGACACATGCGGATACAGTTTGGTTAACGGTATGGTGTAACGACATTAGATTGAATATTTTAAATTCAATAAATTCTATTGTTTTTGATGATAGCAACAATGCTGATGTTACTAAATATTATCTACTTGAAATTTTGATGAGGCTGAATGAATCAGTTGATAGCAATATTTACGGAAATATAGTAGAAGAAATCGCATACGATAATCCAGAATTATTTAAAAAGTTCAGTGAAAAATTGCAATGCCTGGACGAAAAGTCTTCTGATGCTGCTGCGAAAAAATTCTTAGAAAAAATTAAATCGTTCTAAAAAAAGTTTTTCATAAAATTATTATAAATTATTTTTTTATTTATTTAAAAAACTGTATTTTTTGCTAGATAAGGAGAAT
>JAFQBQ010000091.1 GCA_017416635.1 Alphaproteobacteria bacterium
AAAAATTACAAACCATATTTTTTACACATGTATATCAGCTCCATTTTAAAACAATCTCGTTTGTTAATGAAGAGTGTTGTGATAAACTGCTTTCGTGTTGGGGAAATGTCATGAGCGGAATAATAGATTTGATAGAAAATTTCTGCAAAGATTCTGATTTAACTTTTTGTCGTACCGATGAAAATGAGCTGCAGGTTTCTTTGTCTTCAAACTATGATTTGTCTGTTTTTTTGAAACCCGAATATGAGATTTTGCATTTTTCAAATGACATGGGGCTTGTTTGTCCGAAAAGTCGGCTCGCCGTTATGGAAGATTCGATAGTAAAAGCCAATGAGAGAATCTGGACAGGACACTTCGATTTGATATCTTCCGACAGTCGCATTGTCTACAGCCTGACATTGCCTTTTGTATACTCATTTTTTTTGGATGAATCATCTGTTGAATCAATTTTTGATCTAATTCGTGATGAATCTGATCGCTTTTACGATTATTTTAAGATGATTCTAACAAATAAACAGATAAAAGACTTTTCGATAAGTTCGCTCTTTCAAGAAGCAGTCGGAGAGGCGTAGTTTACTCCATGTTTTTGTTTGTTTCTTCCGAAATCGAGTTCAAAACTCCGTTGACGAATGACACGTCATTTTTTTGAGCAAACGCTTTAGCGATTTCGATATACTCATTGAACACTGCAAGAGGGGGAATATCTCGGAAAAATCTTAGTTCGCAAGTCCCTAAACGCAAAACTGCCAGCAAAACCTTATCGAGTCTTTCAAGGCTCCAATCAGCTGACAGATATTTCGAAATCATTTTATCAATCTCATCAACATTGTTGAGAACGGTCTTTATTAGTTCTCTGAAAAAGTCTTTATCGACATCAGTTAGGACGATGTCTTCAGTAATTGTAACTTCAGCACTACTCGCTGCTTCTTCTAAAATCCGATTCCAATTTTCTGTGGCACTCATTTGAATTTCGTACAGCGTTTGCACGGCATATAACCGAGTAATTCCTCTTGTCCCGCTCTTTTGCCTTCGGTTCCTTTGCATAATCGCCCATCCCACAAAACTTGAAAACTCTTTCGCTGAATCTAACCGTTTTTTGCTTTTAGTGCAATGGTTCTTGATATTTTTTATGTTATGCTAAAGTCATAGCGCAGATAATAAACGTTCCTTTTTCATAATAGCGAAGAATGGAATGAATAAAACCGCACAAGGAGGTGAGAGCCTCCTCGTTTTTTTAGGTTTCATCTGACATTCTCGAGAAATCGTCGTTCACATCTTCATCGAAAAAATCAAAATCTTCTGCTTCTTCGATATCTCTTTCTGCCTCATCAACGAAATCATCCAATAGTTGATCATCTTCGTGATTTTTTACTTCGACATTTCCACCAGACTTGACTGTACAGACTTTCGGAAGTCTAATTATAAATTTAGAACCAATTCCGAAATCACTTTCGGCAGAAACCGAACCGCCCATATATTCAACATACTTCTTGGTAATAGACAATCCAAGTCCCGTTTCGGTATTCATTTCATCTGAATCCTGGAAATTCATAAATATTTTGTCGAGTTTATCTGCGGGAATACCAACACCGGTGTCCAAAACAGAGAATTCAACAAAATCCAGACCGTCATGGACGATAGGCGACACTCGTATCGTAATTTTTCCGAACTCGGTAAATTTCGCAGCATTGTCGATCAAATTCAACAAACACTGACGCAATTTTGTTTGATCTATATACATTGTGTCGATTTCGCGAGAACACTCAATCATTAATGTATTTTCATTCTTAGTGATAAGTGGCAACGCGACACCTTCAACTTCCTTCAAAATATCTTTGACGTTTATATTTTCAAGGAACAGTCTGGTCTTTCCAGCTTCAATAGTTGATAGGTCTAAGATGCCATCTATCAATGACAACAAATGTTTTGCAGAACCGATAATTTTATCCAAATCATCTGCTGACACATTGTCTTTTCGGTCTAATGCTTCTTCTTTCAAAATATCGCTGTAACCGATGATAGCGTTCACAGGAGTTTTTAACTCTGTACTAACGTTCGCTAAGAACTTTGTCTTTGCCGCATTTGCTGTATCTGCGATTGCTTTCGCTTCAGCCAATTTTTTGCTGGAATCTTCTAATTCTTTAGCCTTAGCTTCTAAATCTGCGGTTCTTTCTGCAATTTGCTTTTCAAGTAATTCAGCGTTATTCGCTAATTTTTTCTCAATTTCCTTTCTTCGATTGATATCCAAAATAGATAACACGATATAAACTTTTTGGTCAGACTCAAGCATCAATGAGTTAGCTGAGCAAATGGACCAGAACGTATTTCCAGAAAATGTCTGAATAAATACCTCCCAGTTAAAAAGGTTTAACCCCGTTTTTACTGCATTTTGTAAATATAATCTATCTTGTTCCGTCAGGAAAATATCCCAGGTGTTAACCTTTTCGATATTTTCATCTGCTAATCGCATCAAGGTACGACCAGATCCATTGATGTTTCTGATTTTTCCTGTTTCGGCATCGAAAACTACAACAGCAGAAGGGTTCGATGCGGTCACTGTTTCAGAAATTATCTGAGCAACTTTGGCCTTATGCAAAATAACAGCTAAGCTTACCGTCACAGCGAGTAAAATAATCAACAATGCGATAAACGTATTATGCAAACTTGATAACATGCCTTTTGATAAAGATTGTACGGCATCGTCATCGGTTATTGCTACAATGAATAACTGCGGTCCACTCATTATATTGGGAAGAGTAATCTGATCTTTAAATGCTCTATAAGTGTATTTTTCAAGCTTAATATCTGAAGCTCCTGCCTGTATAGTGTCGATTTTATCTGCCAAATGCAATCCAAGAGCCACTAAATTACGATTGCTTTCAGCTCCGTTTGGCAAGGAATTTAGAGATAAATACCTCTTGCATATCGGAGAGATTACATAAAATTTTCTGGCGAATGTTCCATCTTGCAATCTATCTAGAAAGTTTTCATATTGTGCCCACTTCATATCAATTGCGAGATAAGCTCTTTCCTTTTTCACAGTTTGGATCGGAGTTAAATATTCTGAAACAACAGTTCCATCATCAAGCTGTTTAAATGAGTAAAAAACTTCTCCGATTTTTAATTCGGTTACTTCATCTCTATCAAACGATAGCGTTTCCGGAGTGTCGCCTTCCGTTATGGAAAGAACCTCACCTTTTGGTGAGTGCATACTAATTGACAGTATATTATCATTGGACTTTTTGAATGACGTTAAAGTTTTGCTTAGATCTTTTTTCGGATCAGCTCCCATAACTTTATTTGCAATATGTCGTATATCTTTGCAAGTATTCCAGTGCTGCAACCCAATATATTTGGACAAACACGTTGCTTCACTATCCACGTAAGCGTCAACATATTTGCAGATATCATTTCGAGAGGATGACTTAATGTATTGTAATCCCAAAAATGTCGGCAACAAAACCCACACCCACATGATCACCGAATTTTTAAGTATATCTAAGATTTTTTTTAACATCACCACACCTGTCTTCTTAAGCAGATAATGCAATCCTAATAGGGAAAAGTTACTTTTTAGTAAATAACACAGAAGTTTTTGAAAGACGGAGAGAAATATAAAAAAGTTAATTAATTTTACAAAACAGATCTGAGCAAGTTACTAAAAATAACTTAAAGCCTTTGGGATACAGAACGAATTTCAATGACTTGCTGCTCTTATCTCTTTCAGCACAATACTAATCTAACTTGAATTTATGTTTCCCGAAGTTTTCTATCAGTTACAAAAAACGAAATTATAACTCCGGCTAGGGAAAACAGTACAACAGGAGTTAACCCGTACACATAATTTTCTAAAGTATAAATTTCGACTCCATCTACGATTTTACCATTCCAGAAATGCTGAATGACCAGTCCTACTGTCGGCATCAATACAATGCCGCTGAACATGCTCATCATATTTATGAATCCGGTTATAGTCGCTCCCATAGATTTTGGAAATAGTGCTAAAGCTAATGGATACTCCAACATCGCTCCGCATGAAAATCCAGTAGCAAAAAACAAAACAAACAACATAAAAGTGCTAACATAGCTGCTCATGTATACGATTATTGATAGAAAAATAAAAATTCCAAACGATCCGATGATCATAGGCTTTTTATAACTATTAATGCATGATGCAAAGTATGCAAATGCTGGAGCACCGATTACCATACCTAAATACAACATATTGTTCACTATTGCAGCCATTTCGGAATCTAAATTATATGCAACCTTTATGAACGACACTCCCCATAAGTCCCCGAGAGCGCTTATCGGAGCGTACATTGCAAGAATGAGAAAAGATAATACCCAAATTTGTTTAGACGAAATAATCCGTTTTAGTGCTTCACCTAGTCCGATTTTTTCAGAGTCCATGCTCTCAATGTGAGTGCTTCCTTCCTTATCTCTTACGATGAACCAAATCAAAGCGGCTAAAATCACTCCGGCAACACAATAGACTTTTATAACATCAAGCCAATTGTGATATTTTACTATATAAGCAACGGCAGGACCGCCGAAAACCGGTCCTAAGCACCCGACGGACACTGTCAAGGATACCATTATTGCGATTTTTTCGAGAGGAAACCATTCTGTGATTGCTTTAACAATCATTAACAATGAAAAAGCTGAACCGAATCCGATCAACATCTGACCTATGGCTGCGCAAGTTTGGCATCCTTCTACTGCAATTAAAGTGTATAATCCTAATGCGCATATCATTGTCGCTACTGGGGCAATGGTTCTTAAATTGGATTTATCAACAATAACTCCGGCGGGAATTTGCATCAAAGTATATGTTAAGTAATAGCAGCTTCCTAAAAAACCGATC
>JAFQBQ010000009.1 GCA_017416635.1 Alphaproteobacteria bacterium
ATTTTTCGATATCCGAATCGACGCTTGCAAACACCTTTGTAACTGTTACATCCAAAGTATCGTTAACAAAACTCATAAAATTTTGCTGCAAAGTTTGTTCGATATTTTCCTGGAAATTATTCAAATCAAATTTCGGTGGCATAATGCGCGGATTCGGCACATGATGTCTGATTTCATCTGTAACAGCAAATTTATCTTTGAAAATTGATTCTGTAACATTCGTAACATTATCGCTGTTAACATCCGTTCGCATCGAATTATATTCTTTGCTTATGTCTTGAATCTCTTTTATATGATCCGTAAATTTGCGCAAGTTGCGAAAAGTTTCAAAATTTTCTACATCAAAAATGTCCTTTTTTTCTTCGATGCGTTTGTGAGAATCTGTCGCTGCTATCAATACATCTTTCGTGTTCAAGTTCAGATCCATGTACATCGCTTTTACGATTACCGAATCAAAAATTAATTCTATTGCCGTTTTTACATCAGACCGAATACTTGAAAACCATGACTGCGGAACAAACGGCGAAAAAAATTCATGTCGTTTTACCGTTGGCATTTTATGAAGCAGCGCCGACGCTTGCCGATTGATTTCATACTGATCATTTTTCGTCAACATTGTTAATTCCAAATGTCGAATTTTTAACAATGCAGTTTTCATATCTGCTGTCGACGCATAATAATTATGAATATTATTTTTAATTCTGTTATTTTCCCAGAACCAGCCCGCCGACAAAACAAACGCGGCTCCAACGGCTATCGCTTTATTTCGATATTCGTTTTTGGTCATTCCAGCGATGTCGATTACTATCGGATGCGCGATGTTAAATTCCTTGAAGATTTTGTCTTTAAATAAATCATGAACGAAATACAAATCATCGTTATGCAAATGATTAAAAGTCGCATCAACATTTACTCCCGGAGTTAGCGCAGACATTTGTATAAATCCGCTCGGATCTATCGCGTTTTTTTTCTGCTTTCCAACAAAATATACTCCGCGTAAAATTAATCCATCTTGCGGATTATGCGAATGAAACATCGTTAAAATATATTTCGACAAAATCGGTTTAATTCTATCGAAGTGCGAACTGAACAAAACAGCCTTCGCAAGATTTTCGTCAATATTTCTCTTCCTCGAAAAATAAAAAATCGCCTTGCGGATCCCGCTATCGATTGTTGAAAAAATCTCCGAAATCCAATCTGATGAAAAATTAATATTCAAAGAATACGGACACGACCAACCGAACATTTGCTGTTTGGAATATTCGTGCTGCAAATGTACAAATTCCTGGAAGCCTGGGATGACATCTGTTTTTGTAACAATTAAATAAATCGGCAGTCTAAAATTAATTTCATGTTGAAATTTAAAAATACGACTGAACATTTCTTTTGCGAGATTTTCAATGTGAGATGACTCGTCTAATAATTGCTCAGCTGATACCGTTACAATAATTCCATCCAAAGGTCTGCGCGGACGAATAAAAAGAAACAGCTCACTAATGAACGCCCAAAATTTCGAAGATTCCTCATGCGATCCAACTTGCGGAAACTCAAAAATCGCTCCTTGCTTAAACAACTTCCACATAGAATTGTTCTCTGATTCCTCGGAGGCGAGATGTTCAAAATTTAAGTTATTCAATAAAGTCGATTTTCCGCTTCCTTGTTCTCCTAACATCATGAAACACGGAAATTTATACCGCCATCTGATATCGTAGGTGCTGTCTTTCATCGCTTTTAACGCGCGGAAAAAAGATTTCGTGACAGGTCCAGCTTTTAATATTCCCCACAAAGTTAAAATTTCGCCAAGCGGACCGGATAATATCGGAAGCTCTTCTTGCATTATTTTTTCTGCAGGAACTTCCTTCTTTTTTAGCAAATCTTCTCTTTTAATTAGAGTTTTCGGTTTCGGATGAGAATTAATAAACGCAACGCAAACAATAAAAAATATAAAGAGAATGACAATACCGATTATAAACAATCCGACGGATATCATTGGCAGATATTCTTTCGGAATGATTCCCAAATAACTCGATACTAATTCTCTGAACTGATTCATATGTTACCCCTCAGTATTATATTCGAGATATCATGAAGACTTTCATACAAAGCGTGAGTTTCAAGAAACCATACGACCGAACTTATTACTAAAAACATAAATATGAAGAACGCAAAGACGTAATTTATTATCGACGCATCTGGCAAAAATTGGCGATGAAGCGTCGGCAAAGTGTACGAATATTCCTTGCTGAACATTTTATGGTCAACCATATCGATAGATTTATCGAGTTTTTCAACAAAATTAAAAAGTTGCTTCCGGTACATGTTGATTTCTTTTTCGCAATCCAACAATCCGCGAAATTTTCCCTGAAATCCCAATGATAGCGCCTTCATATAAATTTCCGCCATAATAATCCATTCAGCGTTATTGTTATTGTGAACGATATTTTCGATATTTTTAAAAATTTTCTCGCCTGCGATCTGCGTTCCGAAAAAATGCTTTTCCAACATGTTTTCTTCCCAATAGGATTTCCCGTTCCAATCCGTATTTAAAAATATTTCATCAGCGACCGACACCATTATATAAACTACTTCACGAACTTTCATTTCGAACGACACGCTTTTTTGCTTATCCAAAATTTCCTTCACTTCGGAACTTAATTTTTGATAAATAGCGGCGGCATCTACTTGGATAGTATGATGTTGTATACTCTCTTTATATTGCCAAACTTGAGAGCAAAAATCGCAAAACAAACCGTCTAAATCTGTAATATCAACGTCACTTCCTATCGGCATATAAAATAATCTCCTCAGGTAAAATGTCACTTGTACTACTTGTTAGACATAAATTTTCATTCGGTTTCACATATGCGCTCGGAATTTTTACCGCAATAATTTGCATTCCGGACGGCTGGGTAATATATTGCCCTCGTTCGACAATGCGACGTTCAGCTCCGAGAATTCTCCGATCTTTTATCATTGGCATCATGGATTCGCTGGCGATTTGCAAACTGTTAATCCACGATAATAAATCATCGCTTGAAATAGAAAACGGTTTTTGAATTCCAATTGCCAGTTCGCCAACATCCAACCACTCTGATTTCATATTCAGCATGAAAACATCATCTTGTCGCCTGAACTTGATAATGTCATACTTCTGCTTGAGTCGATTTAATACATCCAGCGCATACTTATGCAAATGGAAAAATGAATCTGCGAGATCTTCGTGATTGTAAACAGGAAATCTCGGAATCAACTGCGTCGGATTGACCGCGATTATGCTAGCCAACGCATATTGCAAATTTTTGTAAACCTCAAACGGATGTATCCCGTTAATTTTTATAATCGATTCCAACGGTAGCGCCGCCTGAATTAATAATCTTAAGTTCGCAAGCGATTCAGTAGTGTGATCATGATCAAAATTATCATGGCGATCGGCGAAATACGCGATTTTATCTCGAATTGCTCTCACCACATCTCGACATAATTCCATAATCTTGGAATGTTCTCCTAAAGAAACATACGGAGCGATAAAATTTGTGCTGACGACTCCGCCTTCAACAGATTTTTCCGCCTCAAAAATCGGAAAGCAACAATAACGTCCATCAACTTGATTTTCTTGAAGCAGTTTCAAATTTGGTTTCAAAATCGGAATGTTAATTGCATTCTCTCCGATATTTTCATCTTTCACATTCAGCATCTCCGACGAACGATAGCGAGCCATTTTCCCTTCCAACAAATTTTCGCCGGCACGTTCCGTCGGAACAGCAAGATATATCTTTGTTGCTGTCGTATTTATTGTGAAATATTCAGTTAAATTTAATTCCAGAGGTTCATCGTTCATCGCATCGAATTCGAAAAACAATCCGTCTTGAAATAACCCCGATACTTTCAAAACTCGAACTAATCCGGAAACGAGCGCTGCCGTGTCTATGCTTAAATCGAAAACTCCATATCCAAACGGAGACAGCGCAGCGGTTCCGCGATTTATTGTTCGCAAAAAGTAATTATTCGTTTGCTGAAAATGCTGTGGCATCATTAACATTCCTTCGTGCCACTGAATCATAGACGTCATAACTACTCCATCACCACACAATAAATAATAGTTAACATAGGGTAACAATGGTTAACGAAGAGTTTACAATTCGCAAAAATTTTAACGAATTTTACATCATGTGTTTTTTTTCTAACCAAATGCTAATGATAGCGGTTACAGCGAAAATCAAAATACAAACCAAGCCGAATCCGTGCGGAGTTTTCGCCAGAGGCATCCATTCCGTATCAACATTCATGCCGTAAAGTCCGGAAAGCACCATCGGAATCGAAAGCAAAATCGTGATTGACGTTAACCTTTTCATAACTCGGTTAATTCTCAAATTGATTATGTCAGAAGCCAACTCCCGAGTACTGTCCAAAATGTCTCGATAAATTTGCGCCATTTCCATTGCTTGATGATGCTCTATCATTATATCATCGAATAGCTCTGCATCCTTCGAAAATTTACGTAAGCCTGGCGCCTTCGCTAACTTATTTAATACGTTGCTATTATCACGCAACGAAGTTGCAAAATACACCAATGACGACTCCAATTCGTGCAAACTGATAATGTCTTTTTCGGTATTGATATGTTTTACGCGTTCTTCAAATTCCATTCGCTGAGAATTTATCGCCCGCAACGCCTGCTGATATAAAATCGAAACCCGCAACATAATTTGATATGTAAAATTTAGTTTATGCGAAATCACAAAACAGTGTTCACCTTCGCTGTAGTAATTCAAAATAGGAGTATTTTTCGAACAAATCGTTACAATATTTTTATCGGTCAGAAGAATTATTAGAGGAACAGTTTTATATATTTCCCGATGATGGTGCATCTCGCTAAAAGGAATATCTATTAAAATCAAAGTGTAGGATTTCGTAATTTCCAAGCGATTCTTTTCTTCCACATCAAATATCGCAGAAGTAATATCGTCACATTCCAAA
>JAFQBQ010000092.1 GCA_017416635.1 Alphaproteobacteria bacterium
CCTTGCCGCTTATTGCGTGTTTCATCGGCGGATTCGGAATAATGATAATCGAATTCTTTATGAATCACTAACAACATTATTAATCTATAG
The DNA here is from genome assembly GCA_017416635.1 of Alphaproteobacteria bacterium. Taxonomy (GTDB): domain Bacteria; phylum Pseudomonadota; class Alphaproteobacteria; order UBA3830; family UBA3830; genus UBA3830. The sequence goes on from JAFQBQ010000092.1 coordinate 91, forward strand.
AACTGCGCATCTCATCGGCTGAACTGATGAAGATTTCTTACTTTTTGCATCAGTTCATTCCTCGTGGGATGTTATCGGAAAACTAAATGAAAATTTATTTATACAAAAAAACCGCCCTGTCACGGGCGGCTAATAGAGACATTATGAAAAAATCTTACTCAAGAACGGAGATTGCAACTCTGTTCGCTGCGTATACATCCTTCTTGGAACCTTCCGCTGCAATCGGACGATCTTTTCCAAAGGAAATTGTTCTAATACGCGTCGATTCTACACCGTGGTCGGTCAAATAGCGAGCAGCTGCATCAGCTCTTCTCTCACCTAACCCTAAGTTATACTCACGGGTTCCTCTCTCATCGCAATGACCTTCGATTAACAAATTCCGGTTTGGATGATTCTTTAACCAATTAGCTTGTCTTTCCAAAGTCGCCTCCGACTCCTTCGAAAGAGAAGATTTATCGAAGTCGTAGAATATTCTGTCACCAGCTTCTGCAATAAAGTCTGCAGACGCCTTCGCCAAACTATCATCTTCAACGACAACTGGCGCTTCTTCTGTTTTTACAGAATCATCACAACATTCACAAGCTGCCAAGAACATTAAAGCAGCTAACGAGACCCAACTTTTAGTCTTTTGTTCCATTTCTATTACTCTCCCAAATCACTTAGATCGGACACTCCGACCTTCAACTATGTTGGCATCATTATATTAATAAGAAGTTAACATAGCAATATTTTCTTTCCAAAAATTTATGTAATGTAATAAACAAAGTTTAATTTTACTCCCTCTGTTTTTAATTTGTCACACAAATTTTTATCTCTAAAATCGCTGGACAAATTTCAAAATACTGATATAACTTTTCCATTAAATGGTGTTTGGACAATGGATAGAGAAGGAAAATTTTGTATGAAAAATTTTTACTTGTCTATAACTTTGTCTTCGCTCCTTCGACTTATCAGCTTTAAATAAGCTGATTCAAATATTTTCACACACTACAATTTAAATTTTATTTTTGCTTGATTATCAAATGTGAAGGAGAGAAAAACATGCATAAGCAAATGACATCAATTTTATTAGTCGCAGGAACGTGTATCGGCGGAGGAACGATCGCGATGCCTATGGTATTAGCTAAGTTAGGAATTTTACCAAGTATCATCATTACTATTTTAATGTGGTTATTAAATTATTATCCGTCTCTGATTGGAGCGGAATTGAATTTACAATCCGAAAGAGGATTATCTTTAGGAGAATTAGGGAAAAAATTTTCCGGCAGAGGCGCGCAAATCATGGGAGAAGTCAGCGTAAAGGTTCTGTCCTACGCTTCTTTAACAATGTATCTGTGCGGTGCATCTCCTATTATTCAAAAATTATTGGAAGAATATTTTCAGTGCGAAATTTCTGTAGTCATCATAGAAGGCTGCATCGCAACATTTGGCATGATTCTGCTGATTTTTCCGCTGGATATTATTTCCGCCGTAAACAGCTTACTGTTTTCAGGATTAATTGTTTTATTTTTAATACTGTTAGGAATCATGGTCGGATTTACCGATTACAAAAATATGCCGTGGATCGTTAATCCCACAATGAAAGACATGTTATCGGTTTGTCCTGTGATATTTGCCTCGTTCGGATATCAGTTAATTCTGCATACA
>JAFQBQ010000010.1 GCA_017416635.1 Alphaproteobacteria bacterium
CGCCGTTGTATAATCTTGGATCCATTTTTTTTCGAAACTTCACCAAAGCAGGAAGAGCTAACATTGCTCCCAACTTCTATAAAAACGATTTCGCCAAAGTTTCTTTCAGCTCAGAAGAAATGAACTTTGCTACTCCTTCGATGGACTTCAAAAATACATTTCCGGTAAAACCATCGGTAACAATGACATCAACTTTGCCCTTGCAAATATCATCTCCTTCGACAAATCCGACATAATTATCGAACATTTTTTTCAAAACGACAGCTGTTTGCTTTACCAATTCAGTTCCTTTGTTCTCCTCTGAGCCAATATTCAACAAAGCCAAACTTACATCTTCTTTATCGAAAATTGACCGAGCTAAAGCTTCGCCCATAATCGCGAAATCCAATAAGTTTTTTACAGAACACTCCGCATTTGCGCCTAAATCCAAACAAACTGTGCGACCATCTTTTCCTGGAACGAGTGTAGCAATCGCCGGACGATCTATTCCTGGAATAGTTCGCAAAATTATCTTGGACAGCGCCATATATAGACCGGTATTTCCTGCCGAAATTACAGCGTCAGCCTCACCAGACTTAACGGCTTGTATCGCTAACCCCATAGTGGAATCTTTCATAGACCGCAAAGATGACATTACATCCATGTCGGATGTGACGACGATATCACTATAGCGAATCTCATAAGACAAATCCTTTGGCAACAGCCTCTGACTCATCTCTCGAATCGACTCATTCCCAAATATTAAAAAATGAAAACCAGATTTCGCAAACTCCGCAAGAGCTGACAAAACAGCTTCAGGGGCGTTATCCCCGCCCATTGCGTCTATAGCGATAATCTTACGGTCAGGCTGAGACATTAGGCGCTCTGTCTCTTATCCTTTAAAATTTGTCGGCCATTGTACATTCCGCACGTTGAACACATATGGTGCGGCAACTTTGACTCTCCGCAATTCGGACAAGCAACTACGTTAGTCGCCGAAATTGCTAAATGCGACCTTCTCATATCTCTTTTAGACTTCGAAACCTTTTTTCTTGGAACAGCCATGACTATCTCCTAAATAAATTTTCTGTTTGCATCACTTCTTTTATATAAAAAACGCGAAATTTTCAAGACTTAACTGTAAAAATCTGTCTTTTAATAATGTTCTATTTATAAATTCAACTAAATGTGATACTCCTGTTCGTGTAATTAGTGAGTATTGGTCATGATGCAAGATGAAATAAATCGCTATTCTGAATTAACCAAGCTTTTGGCGACGTATTCTAAGCAGTACTATATATTTGACGATCCGAGTGTTTCAGACGCTGAATATGACGCTCTGTATAATGAACTTTTGGAGCTGGAACGAAAATATCCTGAATTAAAAAGTAAAAAGAGCCCGTCTCAAAATGTCGGAAGCACTGTTTCGGATAAATTCAAAAAAGTTATACATGACCAAAAAATGCTATCATTGGAGAATGCATACAACGAACAAGATATTGCTGATTTTTTTGCCAGAATAAAAAAATTAACGCAATCTGATGACGTTGAATTTTTTCTTGAGCCGAAATTCGATGGATTATCTGCATCGATTATTTATAAAAACGGAATTTTGGTACAAGCGTCTACCAGAGGAGATGGAACTATTGGCGAAGATATAACCGCAAATATGAGAACGATACAAAGTGTGCCGCATAAAATTCCAAATCAAGGAGATATAGAAGTTCGTGGCGAAGTCGTAATGTTGAAAGTAGATTTTGAGCAACTGAACGAACAAAGAAAAATTAACGGAGAAAAATTATTCGCGAATCCGAGAAATGCCGCAGCGGGCTCTTTGCGTCAGTTGGATTCGAGTATCACCAGCTCCAGAAAATTAACTTTCTTTGCTTATGCTCTAGTCGGAGAAGATATATCGACACAGCAAGAAGTTCTACAAAAACTAAAATCTTATGGATTCACCGTATCCGATAAAGTAAAATTATGCAAAACGCAGAAAGAATGTTTCGATTTTTATTCGCTGATGGAAAAGAACAGAGCAGATTTGGAATACGACATCGACGGCGTTGTTTACAAAACAAATAGTCTCGCTTTGCAAAAGGAAATGGGAGCGGCGACGAAATATCCGCGTCACTCGATTGCGTATAAATTTCCGGCGCAAAAAGCTCAATCGACAATTTTAGATATAATAGTGCAAGTCGGGCGCACTGGAAATATTACGCCTGTCGCTGAACTTACTCCAGTAACTGTCGGTGGTGTAGTCGTTTCAAGAGCAACTCTACACAATAAATCTTTTATAGAAAAAAAAGACATTCGAGTCGGCGATCGTATAATTTTGCAGCGTGCTGGAGATGTGATTCCGCAAGTTTTAAATTCGTTGCCGGAAGAGCGCTCTGAAAATTCTGAACCATTTCAATTTCCTACGCATTGTCCGTGCTGTAATTCTTTGTTGGTTCAGGAAGAAACAGAAGTCGCGGTTAAATGCGTAAATTTTAATTGTACAGCTCAGTTGGTAGAACGTTTGATTCATTTCGCTTCGCGTCAGGCTTTTAATATTGAAGGTCTGGGAGAAAAAAACGTAAAGTATCTGTTCGAAAAAAATATCTTAAAAAGTCCCATAGACATTTTCTTTATAGAAGAAAAAAACAAACAATATCATTTAGAAAATGACGAAGGTTGGGGAAAGCAGTCTGTTGAAAATTTGATCGCTTCAATAAATAAATCCAGAACGATTTCTTTGGATAAATTTATATGCGCGCTTGGAATTCCTCAAACAGGAAGCGCTACTTCAAAGTTGCTTGCAAGTCATTTTAAGACATATTCAAAATTTTTAGAATGTATCGAAAACGACAATTGGCAGGAATTGATTGAAATTAACGGAATCGGCGAATCCATGATTCATGATATGAGACAGTTTTTTTATATCAAAGAAAACGTTGATGTCGTGAAAGAGCTCGGAGGCGATAACGATCACGAAGGATTGGTTTCCGTACAAGATTATAATTCGGCGAAATCTGATACCCTGGCAGGAGAAACAATCGTATTTACCGGAAGTCTTGAAAAATTAAGTCGAGATGACGCAAAAAAATTAGCAGAAGAAAACGGAGCAAAAGTTTCATCTTCGGTGTCGA
>JAFQBQ010000093.1 GCA_017416635.1 Alphaproteobacteria bacterium
AATAAAGCGTTCAAATACTCGATTATCTTGGCTTGTGGGATTTTCAGGAAGATATCCGATTTTGAGACGTTTTAGCTCATCGTTGTATTTTTCTTCGATTTTTTCTTCTTTCAAAATGTGTTTCACAAACTCAATCGAAGGATGACCGTAGTATTTAGCTGAACTATCCTGCAAATGCTTCCCAAACTCTGAAACATCTGGAAAACCATGCAAATTTTCAAAAAGTCCGTTCGTTCGATTAATTGAGTTCGAAGGAATGCTGATGAAACGCATTCCCTGACCAGCCTTTGATTTATTGTCCACCTCTGATAAATGAGCGACTAAATCAACTTCACCGCTGGATAAAAACAGCGTGCGCCAGTGAAATGTTTCCCTTAAATTGCAGTCTTTCCCCAGTCGATCTTTGCCTTCTCCATGCGAAAACATATAAGCGACATTACCTGCTTTTTGTGCTGATATTTCAGACAATTCATCAAGTACTAAAAGCGCATCATTGCGTTTAAAAGCCAAACTTTCCAATGCATTTTGAGATACTGCGGTGAACCAAAAATCGATGACGCTACCCTAAGACAAGTCGTTTTCCCTGTTGAACTAGTCCCAGCAAGATGAAATCCTCCGCTTTGTACGTTACATGGTTTCAGCAGCAAACTCGCAAAAGCCAAGCTTGCAGCAAACATTAAACGAGAATTACCAACGCAATATATGGAGACGTTCTGAATCCAACCTTCTAAACTTCCTCTTGTGCCGAAAGCGTCATCCCTGAGATTTGTACTCAGCAGGACGTTATCCTCATTACCGATTACCTGATCAGGCCTTAAATAGGAGTTTCCGCAGTAGCCGGTGCAGTCCACGAGCTTAACTTCCTTATTCGGAATAGACAGCAGCAGATACTCCATCAATTTCCGTTTCTCAACTCCATTCCATTTCATAATGAATCCCTTGGAAATCAGATGAACCTTTGACTGATCGCCACCATTTGCAAACATTTTTGAAGTAATAATTGTTTCACTGAAATCACCTCGATAATTGCGCAATTTTATGAGGCGAGAAATTGAACCATCAAGTTCTCTTATAAAAGCTTCTACATTGATATAGTCACAAATTTTTATCGTATCGTTCGTTTTATCTGATACAAAAAACAAGCCGTCTTTAGACAAAGAAAATCCTGCCGGAATGTTATCGGAAGATTGTTGCGGTGTTGATTTCAAAATTGCATTAACAGCATCTTTGCCCTCTAAAACAAACAAATCATTGAAATCCGTCGGCTTCGATGAAGTATCCTTAAAGCATGGAATTACCACTTTTGATCCGGTTGCAACAGCCGCTTCTTTCGCTTTCTCAATTCCGGGATTAACACTGTTTTCGTGATAACAATCATTATCGGCACATAAAATCATTTTTAAATTTGGATATTTCTTCCGAAGAGCTTGAGTGACAGATTTTAAGTTTCCCGAATCAAAAGCTACGACAACAGGTTCGCCTGTGCATTCATATATAGTGGCTCCCGTCGCATATCCCTCACAAATGAAGGCATTTTCAGCGAGCGTACCAATCAAAAAATAACATCCCTTTTTCCTTCCGCCGTTAAGAAAGCGTTTCTCTGAGTTTTTAGTAATAAATTGAAGCGACCATAATTTGCCTTCTATGTCTCTCAACGGAATCACAAGGCAGCCTTTATAATCTCTCAAGCCATGAGATAAAACCTTCTTTTTCGAAAGATACGGATGTTCAGAGGTTTCACGAATACTGTTCCAAAGATTTTCGGCTTTTTGCGCAGCATGCTCATGAACTTGAATCATTTCTTCTTCTGCCTCTTTCCGAGCTTGTTTCATCTCATTTACAGCCTTTTCAAGATGTTTCCCTTTGTAATCTTTGTTGAATATGTGGGAGCTGATTCCGTTCACGAAATCTCCGAAAATATATCCTTCATCAAACTTACGAAGCCAGTAGCGCTTATTTTTTCCCCAACGAACGATTCTAAAGGTCTCTGTATCCTTATTTGGAGCTGGAATATCAGCGTTTTTTAATGCTTCAAATAATTTATCCATACGAATCTCCTTAATGTGTTTGGTTACGAAAGCACCGATTTTGGTCTCGCACTCCTTAAGTCGCTTTTAGATTGAAAAATGAACATTTATCCGACAAAAATAATGCGTAACCTAATTGAAAGGGTTTCGTAACCTCTATTTTTTGGTTATGCGATTTTTTGTTGATATATGAGGGCTTTGTCGCGATTCGAATTCGTAACCGGTTACGCGTTTTTCGTAACCAAAAATGATAATTCGTAACCTCGCGGAATAAAGCCAAATTACTAGTTTTCGCTGAAATATCAGCATTCTTCATGTTTTTGCGTATTCCGGCTATTATTTCTTCAAAATTTATGATGTTATAGAAAAAATGCCTCGCAAACGCCTCTGTATGAGGAAGAATAAGCCATAACAAAAAATGGGCTTTTTTGAAGAACACTGACAGTATTATTGATGTTGTTGTGGGTACGAGTTCATTATTTATTATACTATATAGTAGTATATGTAATGTTAGAATGTTAGATATACAATTAGATACTGATGTATCAGTACCTTCATACATACCATTACCCATAACAACCTCCCGAAATCGGGCTTTTTCTAACGAATTGCATGCCTCATTGTCTAAAAAACCATGTTTATAGGACGTTTTCATTACGATTCTCCTTACAATTTGAACTTTAGAGAGACAAGGAAAAACCTAGTATCTTTATCTTAGCGCGTATTTTTAGCTAGAATGCGTGCGGGAGCAGGATGAAGACGTAGGTGATCTTGAAGCTAAGACTTCGCGCCTGAGTTTAATCTCTCCTGCTCAATTTGTTAAACCGAACGGTATCTTGCGACCTCAAATTTGAGCGATCGCGTATTTTTACTAAGATGGTTCAACAAGGCATTTTAACAAATTGGAGATGATTATGCAAAGTGTTCTCGGAATCGATGTTTCAAAAGCAAAACTTGATGTTTGTGTGCTTTTTGTCGGAAAAATTCGCAAGAAAATCGTTGAAAATTCGGCATCCGGCTTCAAACAGCTTCACTCTTGGCTTTTGAAAAACAACATCGAAAATCCGCACATTTGCATGGAATCCACCGGCTGTTATTCCGAAGGCGTCGCCGAATTTTTTCATGAGCGAGGCTTCAAAGTCAGCGTCGTAAATCCCTTACAAATCAAAGCCTTACGACGCAGTAAACTGGTCCGGCAAAAGACCGATTCCGTCGATGCGCAGATTATTGCGGAGTTTTGTTTGCAAAATGTTCCGGAACTCTGGAATCCCAGATCTCCCAAGCAACGAGAACTTCACGAAATCAATCTTCGCATTTCTTCTTTGCAAATCGAGATTCGTCGCGCAAGTGCTTGTTTAGAAAAGAAAAATTTGAGCGAATTAATTTTGAAAAGCGTTCATGACGAGATAAAATTTTTAAAAAACCAAATTAATTCACTCGAAAAAACGGCGCGCGAAATCGTTGAATCTAATGACGATTTGAAGGCAAAATTCGCTCGAATTACAGAGATTAAAGGCGTTGGAGAAAAAATGGCGTTGGCAATTTTGGCAGATATGCCTGACGTAAAAAATTTTCAAAAAGCTTCTCAATTTGCAGCTTTTGCGGGCATTACGCCTTCACATTTCCAATCTGGAACGTCAGTTAACGGAAAATCACATATTTCAAAATTCGGCTCGAGAAATGTCAGAAAAGCCTTGTATATGAGCGCGTTAGTCGCAAAAAATTACAAT
>JAFQBQ010000094.1 GCA_017416635.1 Alphaproteobacteria bacterium
CTCCTGCGTCTTCTTTCTTTTTGCAGAATACGAATTTTTCGCAGGACTCATGTCGATAGCAATTTTATCATCACTTTGTTTGTGATTTTTAGGGACAACTCTCTTCTTTCGCGGAGCTTTTTTCTCAGAAACTATATTTTGTTCAGAGACATCATCTGATTTTTTTGCGACTTCATTTGCGCTTTCGTCAGAAACACGCTTACTAGAAGATACTTTTCCTTTTCTAACATTACGCTTTTTGGTTTTAGGCGCAGATATCGAAAATACTTTCTGACTCTGCTGATTTTCAGTACCCTCTTCTTTAACTTCGACGACTTCCTCTGCCTGATTTTCAGACAAATCTTGCTTCACTGGAACTTCTGCCGACTTTTTAGTTTTACCTAAAGCATTTTTCTTAGATCTATTTTGACGCTGCTGCTTTTGCGGAGTTTTACGCTTATCATCAGAATCAGATTCGATCACTTTCTCTTCAGTTGAAGCAACCGCGATTTCTTCATTGGTATCATCAACATCTGACTCAATTTCCGAAGAATCCGTAACTAGTTCTATATGGAAATCGACCGCAGAAATCGACGGATCGACTTTGAACTCTATCTTCGTCTTATTTTTCGCCTCTATCGATGAAACAAACGATCGTTTACTATTCAATATATATAAAGCAATATTCGGAGGCAACGTAACCATTACCTTACGAACCAAAGCCGTCGAACACGCATCTTCTATACGCCTCAAAACTTGAACGGCCATGGACTCGTGCGTCCACATAAAGCCTGTTCCTCGGCAATGAGGACAAACAACCATGTTTGCATCGGCAATGCTGGACCGCAAACGCTGTCTCGAAAACTCTAAAAGTCCGAATTCGCTGATTGAGCCGACTAAAATCTTTGCTTTGTCACTTCTCAAAGCTTCTTTCATCGCCCTTTCGACTTGAACATTGTGACTTCTCTCTTCCATGTCGATAAAATCGACTACTACAAGTCCCGCTAAATCTCTCAGTCGACATTGCCTTGCAATTTCCGCAGCAGCTTCTAAATTTGTCTTCAAAGCTGTTCCGGAAATGTTTCTTTCTCTCGTTGCTTTCCCGGAGTTTACATCAATCGCGACCAATGCCTCAGTATTGTTAATGATCAGATACCCGCCGGAAGGTAAATTTACTCGAGTCGAATAAATTTGGCTGATTTGATCACTTATCCCGTATTTCCCGAACAACGGAGCAGAAGTATCTTCATAAAGTTTTACTTTTTTAACGTGACTCGGCATCAAACGTTTTACGTAACTCCTCGCGACGTCATATCCTGCGCGCCCTTCTACAACTATCGAATCAACATCTTTCGAATACAAATCGCGGATAGACCTTTTGATAATATTTGCTTCTTCATGAATGAGACATGGCGCCGTAGATTTCAAAACAGTCGCTCTGATTTCATTCCATAAAGAATTCAAATAGTTAAAGTCTTTTGTTATCTCTGCCTTAGTATGACCAACGCCAGCAGTCCGAATCACAACACTTCCCTGCTCTACTGGAAGCTTGTTAACGATATCTTTTAACTTAGTTCGGTCAGTTTTATTAATAATTTTTCTCGAGACGCCGCTGCTTTTATCTGTGTTAGGCATCAAAACGCAATATCGCCCAGCTAATGAAATATATGTAGTAATTGCCGCGCCCTTATTGCCTCTTTCCTCCTTTGTAACCTGAATCAGCATAATTTGACGCTTTTTGATTACTTCTTGGATTTTATATCTTCTGTAGAACTGATATCTAAGCTTAGCCAAATCGCGTGGATCAATTTCTTCTGCAGAAATTCCTTTTTCCTTAGACAAGTTCTCGATTGCATTTTGCAGGTGCGCTTCCAAATCGTTCCTATCGCTTACGGGAATTTGAAAATAATCATGATGAATTTCGCTAAAACTCAAGAAGCCATGACGATTTCCGCCATAATCCATAAAAGCTGCTTGCAAAGAAGGCTCTACTCTTATAACTTTCGCAAGATAGATATTTCCCTTTATTTGGTTCTTTAAAACTGTATCAAAATCGAACCGATCCAATTTACCATTATCGATCAACGCGACTCTGGTTTCTTCCGAGTGCGCCGCATCTATCAATATATTCTTTGACATAACATTTCTCCACAATACTCCGCCTCTACAAAAACTATCTTCACCATACAGAGAAGCGGCGTCTTTAAGACGTCAACGGTTCTTCATCCCACGTTCAACGTCCATAAAAACAAAACCGGCAAAAGCCACGCGGGTAATATACACAATTAATCGCAATATGTAAATAAATATGAAATTTACTGTACATTTTATTGTTTCTAAGATAGAATTCACCGATATTTGGAGTAGAGTTATGAAATCAAGTATTTCCGGTTTCCCTGAGCTTCTTCCGCAAGAGCAAATTGCGTTCAATCGCGTTGCTAACTCTATTCGTGAACATTTTGAAATGTACGGCTTCGTACCAATGTCAACAGCAGCCGTAGAAAGAATCAGCGTTTTGCAAGCAAAAGGAAATGATAACGAAATTTACGGTTTATATCGACTGGCGGATGAGCACTCCAAAACAGATCTTGGATTACGCTTTGATTTAACCGTTCCTTTAGCTCGATATGTTTCGCAAAATGGGGAAAGTTTGATATTTCCGTTCAAAAGATATCAAATTGCACCCGTTTGGAGAGGCGAAAGACCTCAGTACGGACGATATAGACAATTCCATCAATGTGATGTGGATATAATCGGAGACGGTGAGTTATCGTTAAATTATGATGCCGAAATTATTTCTTTGGTAACTTGGGTGTTAGCTTCGTTAAATATTCCGGAGTTTCATACTGAGATAAATAATAGGAAAATCTTAACTGGATTCTTCTCTCGTTTGGTCCGGAAAGATAACTTGATAAATGCGATTAGGTTGGTAGATAAAATCGATAAAATCACTTCAGAGCAATTCGATACCGATATGACCACTTTGCTGAATAATTCTGCGGATATTTCTAAAGTGCGAAGTTTCTTCGATGTTAACAAAAGAGGAGATGTCGACCAGATTTTAACTTGGCTGCGTTCGTTGAGTTTGGGAGAAGAATTCGTTCAAGGAGTTGATGAGCTGGATAAAGTTGTTCAAATTTTGAAAAAACTTGGGTTCAACGATAAGAGAATCAAGATCAGCACAAGCCTGGCTCGTGGACTTTCATACTATACGGGTACGATATTTGAAGCAACTTTTGATGGCGTAAAGGACATGGGAAGTATCGCCGGAGGCGGAAGATATGATAATCTGACGCAGACTTTGGGAAATGAAAAGAAATATCCAGGAGTTGGCGCTACAATCGGAGTCTCGCGATTAATTACGAAAATGCTTGAGTCAGGAGAGATGAATACAGACAAGTGTTCAACAGCCGATTTACTCGTAACGATGCAAGACCAAAGCTTGGCTCCAGTATATATGCGAATAGCAAATAAATTTCGGGCGATAGGAGTTAAAACCGAAACCTATTTGCAAGAAAAGCCACTAAAGGCACAGTTATCGTATGCCAATAAAAAAGGTATAGATTTTGTCCTTATCGCGAATGAAAAGGAGCTTGTGAAGAGCGAAGCTATCCTCCGAAATATGAGAACTAAAGAACAGCACATAATTCGTACTGAATTTATCGGAAGTGATGTTCGCGATATAATTGCGCATCATTAGTTATCTGAAAGATTTTTGTTAAGGAAATTTGCAAATGTTTAAAATGGGAATGGTGAGAGCAACTGCATTGGTTGCTACTAATATGATTGGTTCTGGAGTTTTGCTGGCTCCTGCGTTATTGGCTCCGTATGGAAATATGTCTCTTGTCGGATGGATATTAACAACAATCGGAGCATTAGCCTTAGCGTTGGTATTTTCTCGACTTTCGATTTGGCTTTCCAATTCTGGCGGACCATATACGTATGCAAAACACGTTTTCGGAGATTTTGTGGGATTTCAGATGGCGTGGGGCTACTGGATTAGTTGCTGGTGCGGAAGTGTTTCATTATTGCTCGGAACGATTCAATACATATCGGTGTTTTGGCCTGAGTTTGCAGCAAATC
>JAFQBQ010000095.1 GCA_017416635.1 Alphaproteobacteria bacterium
AGAAAAGCCTTGTATATGAGCGCGTTAGTCGCAAAAAATTACAATCCGCATTTTCAAAAATTCGCGCACGAGTTGCAAAAAGGGGCAAAGCCCCGAAAGTCATCATCGTCGCGATTATGCGCAAATTGCTGTGCATTTTGTTCGGCATGCTCAAAAATTCTTCAAATTTCGACCCAAATTTAGCTTTCCTTCATTGACTCGAAAGACGGTATCTCAGCCAGAAGATAATTATACCTTCGCAAACTATTCCGTCGGAGTTCTCAACTGACAGTAGACGCACTCACGCCAACAATGCTTCCTATTGCTCGCAAAGTCATAACGTCCCGGCGAAGCCGGGAGCTTGTCGGATGTGAGCAATCTCAAAGACTGCCAATGACCTTTACTTAAAATTCGCCTTGTTCCTCTGAACCTAGTCCGTCCAGCTGTTCTTGATGCTTGATGTACTCTTTTATTTTTTCTTCCTCAAATCCAACTGTCGACACTGCATAGCCTCTCGCCCAAAATTGTTCTCCATTGAAATTCCTCTTCTTGTTCCCAAATATTGCACTTTTCCCTTTTATATATCCAATAACCTCTGATACTGAGCACTTCAGCGATATCGACATGTGCACATGATCCTGCACCATGTTCCCTCTTATAATTTTTGAGCCTCTCTGCTCCGCCAATTCGTGAAACACTCTTCCCAAAAATTTTCTTACCTCTCCGTATAATTGCTTTTTCCTTTTCTTCGGGACAAATACTACGTGATATTTGCACTCCCATTTCGAATGACTTAACGTTTCGTATGTTATATTATTCCACATGATATTAACTCCTCTCAATCCAACAAGCTTGCTGGGAGTTAATATCAATACTGAATCTCTGGGACAAACCTTTACAGTCTCACTAGTTAAACTAGTGGCTTACCTGTCGGAGAGTTATTATGATGGGAATAATGGAAACAAAGAGTATTACTTTAGACTGACGCTTGACGATATAATGCGCATTCTTAAAGGACAAGTAAGGAATATAAAATTACTAAATGTGAGTCCGTAAAAGATATTGTGTAAATACCGCAGGTTGTATTTAATATTAATATATGGAGGTATTTACAATGGCAAAGATAAAATTAAGCAAGGAAGAGAAAGCGGCGCAGAAGGCGAGGCAGCAACAGATACAGCAGTTATGGCAGAGTGCTGACATAAAGGACATAGCAGGCGTGGAAAGCCTGGTACAGGAGATGAAAAAGGTTCTGATCGAAGACATGTATCAAGCGGAATTGGACACGCATCTCGGATATGGAAAGAACGAAGAACGTCCTGAAAATTCAGAGAATTATCGCAATGGAACTTATCATAAATTCGTAAAAACGAGAGATGGGGAGTTAGAGCTTGGAGCTTGCCTATTATCTCATTTGAGGATTAAATTTATGAATTAAAAGAAGTACAGAAAGGCGGAGCATTTCGGCAGATTTTGAATAACACTTTGTTTTTCTTTGCAATCTGGCAAGATAATGTCTTAAAACAGAGTTATAGGCTTCAACTAATCAAGTCTCTGATTTTGTTATAAAATGTTGAATCGAGCTTGGAATAAATTTATGGTACGTAAAATTACCATCTGTACAAATTATGTTTATGAAACAATTGGAT
>JAFQBQ010000096.1 GCA_017416635.1 Alphaproteobacteria bacterium
AATTTTGCGCAATCTGTCGTATAATTCTTGACCCATTTTTATAATTGCTTGTGCGTTCGTTTCCATATCGTTTTGCTTCCATCCACATGCGACGGTATGAAGCAGCGCAAGAAAAGTTGTCGGCGTCGTGATGATAACATGTTCCTTCATTGCAAATTCTATTAATGTCGGATCTTGCTCCAGTGCCAACGATAAAAACGTTTCGCCCGGCAAAAACATTACGACAAATTCCGGACTCGGCGTGATATATGTCCAATATTCCTTACGCGCTAAATCGACGACGTGCGCTCGGACCTGTCGAGCATGCTCTGCAAGCAAAGATTTTTTTTCGTTTTCGTCGGAGACTTCTAGCGATTTTAAATACGCCGTCAACGGAACTTTGGAATCTACAATAACTTGCTTCCCGCCAGGATAGTGAATAATCATGTCAGGGCGAACTTTTTTATCATCGTTCGTAACAGAAACTTGCTCATCGAAATCGCAATGTTTTATCATCCCTGCAAGTTCAACAACGCGACGCAACTGAATTTCTCCCCAACGTCCTCGCGATGCCGGAGCTTTTAATGCAGAAACCAATTGCGTAGTTTCATTTTTTAACAAATTTTGGGAATGCAAAAGATCTTTTACTTGGTGTTGCAATGCTTCGTATGCACCAATTCTGGATTTTTCTAAAGCATTCAGCTGCTCTCCGACAGTAGATAAAGTTTGTTTTATCGGAGTTACCAAATGCTCCATATTTTTTGCGCTCAGATCAAGCTCAGATTTATTTTTTTCTTGAATTTTTGCAAAAGCCATCTGAGCTAAATCTAAAAATTACTTGTTATTTTCAGATAACGCGTCCGCACTAAGTGCTTTGAAAGTGTTTTTAAATTGATCCTCTAACGATTTTATCAACGATGCTTTTTCTTCAAAATTTTTCCGTTCCTGTCGCAAAGTTTCAGTCAGTTGAATATTTTTCTGTTCTGAAATTTGATAATCATTTTTCAGTTGCTCGTATTTTTGCTCAGTTAATTCCAGGAAACGGCATTTTTCGGACAATTTTACATTTTCCAATTGCGCATCGCGATACTGCTGCTCGAAAATTTCCAATTGTTTGGATTTGCTCGTCGCGTTTCGTAAAGAAATTTGCTGAACGATAATTACAACGATGCTAAAAATGATTCCTATGCAACACAATATTGTCATGAAACGATTACCTTTTCTATATCATTTACGATGGAAGTTAATTCCTGAATGTCTCGCCCCTCCGCGGTGACTCTTATTAGCGGTTCGGTTCCTGACGGACGAACAATTAATCTTCCGCGATTTTGTAATTCGTTTTTCCAATGCTCAATGCATTCGACTACTTTCGGATCATTGATTCGAGACTTATCCGAGACGCGCACATTTTTGCTAACGATAGGAAACGGCGTGAAAAGTTTCATCTCACTCATTTTGCAATTTTGTTTTAAGAATACATTTATTGCCGCTAATCCTGAAAACAACCCGTCGCCAGTTAACGAATGAGATTTAATTATTATATGGCCGGAAGGCTCGCCGCCGATTTCTGCATCGTGCGTTTGCAAATATTCCGAAATGTATCTGTCGCCGACATTTGTTCTTATCAGTTTGATATTTTTCTCAGACAGGTATTGTTCAAATTCGAGATTCGACATGATCGTCGAAACGATGTCACTATTTTTATATTCTAAAGATAGGATGGCTAAAACATCGTCGCCATTTAATAATTTTCCGTTTTCATCGCAAAGTAAAACGCGATCGCCGTCGCCGTCGAAAGCAATTCCGAGATCGCAATTATTTTCTGTAACCAAATGCGACAACGTATCCGGATAAGTCACACCGCAATGGTCATTTATATTTATTCCATCAGGATTATTGAATCGAGAAACAACGTTAAAACCAAACTTTTCAAAAATTTTATCGGCAATTTCGGACATTGCGCCGTTGGAAGAATCAATTGCGATTTTTATATTTTTCGTAATTTTTTTATCGAAGTTAAACGAGCTCAAAATTTCATCAACGTAATCCTGCCCACCTTGAGGTGAATATGTTGCTCGGCCGATTTTTCCATGAGTAATATTTGGAACGGATTGGTCATCGCTGAACATTAATTCTTCTAATTCAGATTCTTCATCGTCGTTCAATTTTAATCCTTGACTGTTGAATAACTTAATTCCGTTATCGTAGAAAGGATTGTGCGAAGCTGAAATTATTATTCCGAAATCAGCGCCCCATTTTTTCACCAAAACGGACATCGCCGGAGTTGGGATGACTCCGACAAGAATTACATCGATTCCCAATGAACAAAAAGCGGCGGCAAATGCATGCTCAAAAATATCTCCCGATATGCGAGTGTCTTTTCCCAAAATAATTTTTGATTTTTTTTTCGAATGTAAAAATTTTATTTTAATAGCTCGCGCTAATTTTAAACAAATATCGATGTTAAGAGGATAAACATTTGCGACGCCGCGAATTCCATCCGTTCCGAATAATTTTTTCACAATAACTTCCTTTAACTCCAATCTTAGGTAAAATATCACAGTTATGGGTGACTACATGAAAGAAATTTTGAAATTTATTAACGTCTTCGGAAAAGCGAACAAACCAGGTGAGCTAAAACAATATTTGGAAATGCTCGGAATAAATTTTCCGCCAGAAAAAGTGATTATAGTTGCAGGAACAAATGGTAAAGGAACGACATGCGTAACTCTGCAAAAATTGTTAATTGCATCTGGAAAGAATGTTGGCTTATTCACTTCTCCGCATATTAAAAAAATTAATGAACGCATTAAATATAATGGTGTCGATATAAGCGATGAAAATTTTGAAAAAGTTTTCGAGAAAGTACACAATGTTTTGAAAGATTTTCGGCTTAGCGGATTCGAATATTTAACGATGATCGCTGCATATTATTTTTATTATTCCTGCAAAATTGATTATTTAATTTTGGAAGTCGGACTCGGCGGAACTTTAGATTCTACAAATGCTTTTGATCATAAAATAAATGTCATTACGAAATTAGGATTGGATCACGAAAATATTTTAGGAAAGGGAATAGAAAATATTGCAGAGAACAAACTCGGAATTATTCACGACGGAGGAATTGTGTTTCATTTTCCGTTTCCGACAGAAGCGATACCTTTAGCGCAAAAAATTCAAAAAGAAAAACACGCGAAATTTTTTCAAATCGATGAACCTGATTTTTTTATCGATGAATCGGAAAGGGAACCGAAGTACTTCATAAAAATTAATGAAAAAAACTACAAGCTGAATTTGCTCGGAAGGCGTGCAGTAGAAGATACCAATGTGGCTGTCGCTGTTTTTAAATATCTTGAACCCGATTGCGAAAAATATTTGCAAGTATTAAATGATGTTTATTGGCCGTGCCGAATGGAAAAAGTGAAATATCTCGGCAAAGATATATTTCTGTCGGGCGATCACAATCCGCAAGGAATTTCTTCTCTGATAGAAATTTTGGAACACTTCCGTTTCGATTCAATTTATTTCGTTATCGGAACTTGCTACGACAAAAATCATGAAAAAATGCTAGAGATGTTATCGAAAGTAAAAAATTCTCACATATGTTTAACGGAGACTCCTGAAAAAACTTTAGCAATCGATCAATATACAAAAAGCGAATTGGAGCGGGCGGAATTTATCGATGCCGATCCTGTTAGTGCACTGCAATTTGCTTGCGAAAAATCAAAGAAAGAAGATTTAGTCGTTGTGACCGGTTCGCTTTATCTGACAGGATTTATCGCAAGTACAATTGAATAAATGAATCTAAAAAATATTATCATCGGCGGGAATTCAAAGATGTTGTTCGGTACTGATTTCCTCTCGGGCTATTTTAAATATTTTGAATACATGATAAACCTATTTCAGTAGCGATGGAGTTTTAGGTTGGACGCAAATATTTTATCGGATGCTATATCTAAGATGATAGCGAAGGGGGCTGATGCTGTTGATTTGCTTTGCAAGTGCAGCGATTCGAGTTCGGTAACCGTAAGACAGAATAAAGTTGAAAAATTTGTTGAAGCCTCAGAGGAAAATATACAAATTCGGGCGTCGGTCGGAAAACGAACCGCTATGGCGAGCGTGAACAGTTTTGCAGAATTGCTGGAAGAAGAATTTTTAGAAAAAGTAGTTTCAGCGGCGAAAAATGCATCCGAAGAGCAAGTTGAATTTCGTCCGTCATTCGATGAAATGTGCAAAGATGTTCCTGTTTTGGATATTTGCGATAGATCAGTTGTTGATTCAAAGCAGTTGGAAGCTGATGCACTAGAATGCGAAAGTTTAGCGTTGTCTTATCCTGAAATTACAAATTCCGAAGGTGCGGAATCTTCTCGCGTTTTTTCAAAAACCATTCTGATGAATAATAAAGGATTTTGCAAAGAATATGAAAAAACGTGCTATCAGCGCGCAGTCGCGACTTTGGCTGAAAAAGACGGACAACTGGAACAAAGTTACGATTTTTCGAATAAAATTTATTACTGTGATTTAAAAAATGTAAAGGAAATGGCAGAAACAGCTGCCAAAAAAACAGTAAGTCATCTTGGAGCTAGGAAAATCAAGTCTTGTAAA
>JAFQBQ010000097.1 GCA_017416635.1 Alphaproteobacteria bacterium
AAAGATTTTAAATCGTTTATCCAATTGTTTCATAAACATAATTTGTACAGATGGTAATTTTACGTACCATAAATTTATTCCAAGCTCGATTCAACATTTTATAACAAAATCAGAGACTTTCTTAGTTGAAGCCTATAACTCTGTTTTAAGACATTATCTTGCCAGATTGCAAAGAAAAACAAAGTGTTATTCAAAATCTGCCGAAATGCTTCGCCTTTCTGTACTTCTTTTAATTCATAAATTTAATTCTCAAACGAGATGATGGGCAATACCCAATTCTCTCGCAGACGAATTTTATAATAACGACTCTCTATTTCCGAACTAATTTCGCAGATTTCAACTCGCTGATACTTTTGCAGCCTGTGCAGAACATAGCGGTTTTCAGTTCAAAAGCAAGAGACTTTACGAAATTTTCGCAATCGGATTTTGATATCACAATATGCTGTAAAAACGCGCTAGCGTTTCCGCAAAGATCCGCTCCAAGAGCTATTGCTTTCGCCATTTTTAATCCGTCATCGACTCCGCCGCTCGCGATGATTTTTGCATTTTTCACATCTTGAGCGATTGATCTTACACATTCGGCGGTCGGATTGCCCCAATCTTGAAAAATTTTAGCAGCAGTTTTCGTAACGATATTTTCCGAAGCTTCTTGTTCGATTCCGCTCCAAGAAATAGAGCCTGCTCCTGCAACTTCTATCGCGAAAACTCCGGCATTTATTAATTTTTGAGCCACTGTTGAAGAAATTCCGTATCCGACTTCCTTAACAATTACTGGTGTCTCTAACTTCGAACAAATACTTTCTATTTTTTTAAGCAATCCTGAAAAATTGGTTGTTCCATTTGCTTGGAACGCTTCATGTAACGGATTCAAATGAAGGAATAATCCGTCCGCTTCTATCATGTCAACTGCTTTTTTGCAGTCATCTAAAGAAAATCCGTAATTAAGATCAGCCGCTCCCAAATTCGAAAGTATCAATGCATTCGGAGCATATTTTCTGACTTTAAAAGAATTCTCCAGCAAAGGATCTCTCAAGGCGCAAGCTTGACTCCCGACAGCGAAGCCGATTCCAAAATCATTGGCTATTTCTGCCAACAAACGATTTATTTTTTCGCTTTTGCCGCCACCTCCGGTTATAGAAGAAATTATCAGCGGCAAGTTAAGTTTCCTTCCTAAAAATTCCGTCGAAGTACCTATTTCAGAAAAATCTATCTCCGGAAGCGCGTTGTGTTCAAATCGATAATCATCAAATCCGGCATCAGCCGTACATTTCGCACATTCGCTCAAAGCAAAATCAATGTGTCGATCTTTTTTGGATGAAAAACTTTCCATAATCCTACCGCGATTTACTGAATCGGAACTGATAATCCCATTGGCGATAACGTGAAAATTTCATGACCTTCTTCCGTAACTCCGATAGTATGCTCAAACTGAGCTGATAAGGAATGATCTGCCGTAATCGCTGTCCAACCGTCAGGCATTAATTTCGTTTTATATCCGCCGACATTTATCATCGGTTCAATTGTAAAAACATATCCCGGCTCGAGTTCAGCGCCCGTGTTTGGTCTTCCGAAATGCAGCACGGCTGGCTCATCATGAAAAATTCGTCCTGTACCGTGTCCGCAATAATCTCTCACGACTGAAAATTTTTTACCTTCGACATAACTCTGAATCGTGTAGCCGATATCTCCCAATCGTACGCCTGGCCTAACGATATCTATGGCAGCCATCATCGAATTATAAGTTACGTTTATCAATTCAATAGCTTTCGGAGATGCTTTTTCTACAATATACATGCGGCTGGTGTCGCCATACCATCCGTTGTAAATGACTGTTATGTCGATGTTTAAAATATCTCCTTTTACCAACTTGCGCTCAGACGGAATTCCATGACAAACGACATGATTTAAAGAAATGCAAGTCGATTTCGGATATCCGTTATAGCCCAAACACGCGGAAACCGCACCACACTTTTTTATCTCATCATCGCAAAGCTGATCTAATTCTTGCGTCGTAATTCCGGCTTGAACATACGGAGTTATATAATCCAAAATGTGAGCCGCAATTTTCCCCGCCTTGCGTAAACCTTCAAAATCTTTTTTCGAATATTTTTTTATAGATACCATGAGCCACGCTGCCTTCTAACAACGGAGTTAATTTACCACCAAATGATTTTGATACGCAAGATTAAACATATCAGGCTATTGTCGTTGCGCTCCTCGCAATGACGGTTAGTCGCTGAACAATTTCTCTACAAATGCACTGAAAAATTTATGTCTTGCGACAACCGTTATACCAATTTGTCGATTCTATAGGATTTTCCATTAATAAACGGTTAAATAGGATTTAGTTTCCGAATAGATTATCATTACACATAGGATACTCTCCTTCATTTTGATAAAAGAAGTTGTCAAGATCATTGTACTCTAACCTGTTTGGACTTGTATAATCAAAACCTTCTAGATAATTTTCGTTGTGTTCATTTCCGATTAGATAGATATCTGCTTCTTGTGAAAGGACTGGAACGCGCAAATCGGATTTGGGAACGGGTATTACTGATTGAGATGAATTGTTTGAAAGAAAAGTTTGAGATTCATCTGGATTTGGATTTACATAATCAAAACCTTCTAGATAATTTTCGTCGTGTTCATGATATTTGATTGTAGGCGTTGGAGATCTGGAAAGTTCTGCGGACGTAACTCCACTAGAAGAGGAAGATTCAAAGTTTATAGGTACTAGAATCCTTGAACGCTCGGATGGCTCGATATCATTTTCTTCGCAATTTCCTTTATTTTTTTTTGACTCGTCGATTAATTTCTTTCTAATGTTCTGAATGGCTTTATTTTTCGTGGATAATTTTGAAGAAAGTTTGTTACGCGGTACCATAGTAAGTCGGAATATATTTGATTTACATGGAAGTGTCTTTTGAGAATGTTGACTTTTTCTAGAGATATCCGCTAATTTTGAACCATTCTTAGTCTTTTGGGAATTTAAAAGAGGCAATTTATTAACAATTTTAACATTTGGCTCCGACTGTTGACTTACATTTATCACTTGACGATGTGAAAGAACGTTTTGTCCTCCTGAATGCAAATGCGGAGGCATAGCAAACACAGAAACGTTGATATTTAATGTTGATGCTATACACAAGAATTGCACAATTGATTTCACTTTCTTTTCCCCTTATAAAGTGTTCACAAGAGAGTGTTTTACTAAACAATAATTAACAAATTATTAACCTTAAATCGGCATTTTTGCCCAGGCTATCAACTTTATTATGGAAAATCTGCTTAAGACTACTCTTTCGCAAATAACAAAAAAATAATAATCTTTAATAAAGTGGGAAAAAGAGAGGAAACGAAGTTCCTCTCTTTTTAAGTTACTTCTTTAACTGCTTCTGAAAATCTTCGTAAGTTCTGATTATATTAAAGTTATTCTTTCTCATCGCTCTGATTCCATCGCGAGTTAAACTCGTTCCGAACATGAACATTTGAGAATTCTTGTGTGAGTCTCTAGTATGGACATTCGTATCTTCGTAAGTGCTTGTAATGTCTTCATCAAACCTGATGCCAAAATATTTGTTATCATATTTCAAAGTGAAGACAGGTCGGCTTACGCCCGGCTTGCGAGTATATTCTGCGTCGATTTCCAGTCCAGGAATTTTTTCAGGTTTGTATGTTATCGATCCATACTTGCGCATTCTTTCATTATCTACGTGAGAATACGTTCCTCTAACGGTCACTTCGCTTCCAAGATTTACGCAGCAAGCTAAGGTCAATCGACGATCCGGAGACTTTTCATTCTTTCCTTTTGTCGGATCATCATAAGATAATCCGGCAATAGCTGTGCAGAAAACTTGTCCATTCAAGAATCCTTTTGTTAAACTAATGGAGTATTCTCTCCAATTTTGAGTATTGGCGTCATGATTGTTCGCCCAACTTCCTCTGAAAATAAACGCAGGGCTGAATCCCTTAATCGGATCAGAATAAAGTCTTGCAATTATCGATCTTGAATTTGCCGGAGCTGAAGTTCCGTTCCGCAAATCATTTAGGTCATTTATTCCTGAGAAATATTTATCCATGTAGTAATCGTAGTAACTGTTATCTTCATCTGATATTCCGAGATCTCCATAACCTCTTTCTTGAACGCTTAAGTTCGCATCGAAATGAATTCCGTATTTGTTCGGTGCCATATCGTAATATATTCCGGCGCCGAAAGCTTTTTCTCCTTTATATGTGTCAGAATATCCGATGTTTGGAGAAATTTTTCCGAACGGAGTCATGAAAATTAAATTCAAATCCGCGCTGTACGAATTGTAATAATACTGACCGCCGAAAGCAAAAGTCGTATTTTTTATTGGCGTAAATCTATAGTTTCCACTTACGCGTGGTCTGTTTGCATACTTCATTTTATACGGATCGTCTAGATCATAATGATGCCTGCAAGCGAAGGTCAAATCAAAATCATCGGTTCCGTAATCCGGCATATCGTATCCGCTGAAATATTGCACTGCTAGAGTTTCCGAACGATTCAATTGATCAGATAACTTTACTTTAACTCCAGGAAGTCTTGCAGTTTCACCTAAATCATCAACTGTGTATGTGCCCGGTTCCAGAATTTTTACATACAAAATCTCTTCACCGAGTCTAACTTCAGCTTTTGTTGGACGAGTTACGACAATAGGTAAGCCCGGATTAACAATGTCTCCGTTGCCTCCTTGCCTTGCGATATTAATACCAATTCCGGAAAACGGCTTTTGAAATCCGATTGTATTTCTTGTCGCAACGTCTCCAAGAATTACTTTTACATCGTGACTTTTAGCGTTGACGATAACACGACTGTAATTTCTGTAGAAATGTGGCTTATCCACAGTTTCAGAAAAACCTGATTGAATTGCTTTTCGAGCTCTGAACATCGACTTATCAAGCAATACTTCATTTCCTGATATCTT
>JAFQBQ010000098.1 GCA_017416635.1 Alphaproteobacteria bacterium
CTTGTAAAAGATTGTTTTCTTGCAGCTTATGATAGAGGTGAGTTGAGGGGGGACGATCAACTACAAGAGTGGTACAAAATGTACAAAGATTATAAAGGTAGTAAGAAAGATACACCTCGTTACTTTTCTCAGTCGATAATGTCTAAATGTAATAGTGATGCGAAAACGTTCGCGACTGACATCTGCTTGGATAAAGATACGGAAAACGTCAATCAGTGGCGAGAAAGGTTTTTAGCTATTAGTGAATTCAGTCTTCCAACAACAAGGTTAAGTAGCTGTTTAATTACCGATGATGCAATATTGGGGGCTCGTTTAGAAGGAACTGAAGGAGGATTTCAACTTGATATAAAGTCTCGAGGAGAAATAATTAAAGCGTGGAAAGATTCGATTGGGGGAAAAGGGAGATTTAAAGGATTCGTGCCAGTGGTGTCTTCCTTAGAATTGTCTAAATTCTTCTTCGATTCTGGAGGTACGGCTTATAGAAAAAGTGTTGATGAGCTACTAGATCAAAGTGCAGAGTCATTAAGGTCAATTCTATGGGGGGCTTCTGTTGGTAGCAGAGGGGCTCGGAAAGGGCTTGCTTTAGAGGCTTTACAGACGAAAAATGCTGAACATTCGTATCTAAATGCCACCTTGATTATATTTGACTTGGAGAGATTGTGTACAGCTGACGATGAAGCTGAGAAAGGTAAAGTTTCTCAAATCGTGGATTTTTTGAAGTGTATTACTGATACCTCGTTGGATTCAGTGAATAGTTCACCCTTCAAGTTTAGTTATTTAGGTTTTGATGATGGCAGTGAGCGTACAGGCGGAGCAAATCTTAGTCAGTTTAATGTGCTACTAAGTACTCCGACGATGAGCTTCGACGACATAATCCAAGGTTTAACCGACATTGTTGGAGCGAATTCAGCGAGAGCTTTAAGAGATAGGCTGACCTTTGTTGCGCAAAAAGAACAGGTAAAACCGGTCAATAGTGATGCTCAAGTACAAGTTGATGCTTTAATACTTCCAAGTGAAGTAGTAACAGAAAATTGAGGAAAGGCATGGTTGAGAGGAAATCCCGTGTTTTAGCTTTTTTTTGGACATTTTTGTTATGGAATGCGGATGCTATGGTGTCTGTGTTCAATAATGGTGAAGAATGGCAATTGTTAAAGACACGAGGATATAGAGGGAATAGCGGCGATTTCGCGAGGATAAAAAGCGATGTAGTTCATAGTTATGGCCTCGAGTTGAGCAGATTAGATCCAGAGAATCGGCACATAGAAGTCATGCAACTATATCTTCGCAGAATTTTGGGAGATATAAATTATCCGATAGGTCATGGAAAGTTAGAGTGTGGAATATCAGGTTACTGGAATATCCTTGTTGCAGCTGAAGAGAGCTGTGTCAAGGCTGCGAATGAAGGAAGAGAGGCATTTGAATCCGAAGAGTTCTGCTCTGCTGTGAAGTCGATTTTAACGCACCTGGGGCTTATCTTTCCTTCTCTTTCTCAACATGACGACAGAAAAGGACCGCTGAGCAAGTTGAAGCAGGGTATCACGAAAAACGTTGCAGATGGTATTGAGGCTATTAAGCAGTATTCTGCTGAACCGTGTGAGGGCAAGGCCGTTAAAGGAAAGATCTCTGATTGCCTGATATCGATTAATACTCCGATGTCAATTGATGCAGGATTCGGTGTTGAATGCGAGACTAAGCAAGATAAGGAAAAACAGAAAGCAGTGAAATTGCTTGCTGATGTGCTTGTTAAACGTTTGATAGTCTGCTTGCCAACTCCCGCTGAGATTTGTTTCTGGAAATTGAGAGAAGTTCGACGTAAAACGCTTCCAGGCGATTTTCGTAGTTTTGAAGAGTCATTGGGAAATTTTTTATTGAGGATGCGATACGAAATCAGAAATGGTGTTAGAAGCTCTTCTGAAGAATTATTGGCATGGATGAGCGATTTTGTGGGAGTTTATAAACGATTCCCCGTGCTTCCAAAAATTAAGACAAACCTCGAAGCACTTTTGGAAAAGAGTATGTTGAGCATAGGGCTAAGTGATAGCTCGTCAGAAAGTTTCGCTTTAAGAGAAATCGGCAGAGTTATATTGGACGCAGGACCCACTAAGTCGTGCAGGGTAAGGAAGCCATTTATAGTAGCTTGTAGCGTTAATGACAATTATCTTGAACTTATTGAGAAGTATCTCACTTCAGGGTTGAAGTGGGCTGTCCATGTAGTTTCCGCAAAAAATTTAAAAGACTCCAATAAAGACGTTGTACTAGGTGAAAGTTGGTCGTGGAAAGATATAACTGGTCTAAAGGAAGTAAATAAAGGGTGGATACTTGATACCTTTATGGAAGTTGTAAAGAATAAGAAAACCGATGAGGAAGAAAGTTTTCTTAATAACGTTTTGCTTATAAAAGATTCTGATAGGTTCTTAGATGAAAAACGTATTTCCAAGTTCGGAGGTATAGGCGATACGCTATCTAGTTTTATAAATAATTTGGTTTCCGAGAATTGCAATTCAATGGCAGTTCCCTACTTGGGCACTAGTGTTAATACAGAGCACCTGATTACGATAATGGCTACTAAGGGAGAGTGTGTTAGACCTGGAGTTAGTACAATAAAAATTGGAAATTTAATGTTAAGACCTTCGTTGGTATTAAGTTTCCCAAAGCAAAAGAAAGGGTCAGTTGATAAGATTTCCGCAAGCGAGACAGAGGGTATCTCTTCTCCGAAATCTATGGAAATATCTATTGATGGATTGGAAATAGAAAGTGACCGTTCTGATGGTGGACAAATCACTGCCTATCAGAGTCCATTTAAAACTGTTTCTATGGAAAGTATTTCTGAAAAATCCACTAGTCCAGTAATTTCAAAGAGCGAATGTCGAGCTATCATGGAAGAATCTCTTAAAAAACAAGGAAAGGTTTTGAAAGAAGAGGTCTTGGAAAGTGAATTTGGGCGGATGCTATCAATACTTTCGGGAAATGCTGGTTTTTTCTCAGATGAATTCGCCTGTCTTAAAGGTTATTTCGACCCGCAGGAAGACGATTTGTTAATGGAAAATTTCCTAGAAAATGGGGAACCAGAATTAATAAAAGCTCTGATAAATGAGTTCGCAGAAAAGCTGTAAATACGCTTTTTCTTTAGGACTGTTTTATTTGTTACTGAAGTGCTTTGCGTATTTTTCGTTGTTTTGCTTTTTTTAGTAGTCGGGTAAGTTGCAACAATTTTTTGAAATCCGCGTTTCAAAATAGCGTTATTGCTAGAGCGACTTGATAACAAACTTACAGGGATTTTCTAAAATGAGAGAAGCTTTATCTTCTTGGCAAAATTACAAAAGCCCCCAAGGAGTTTAACTCCGACAAGTGGTGGAAGAAGCGAGACATTTAACTCCACATTTAAAGAGAGACAACTCGCCTTCGACCTTCTTAATTGCCGGTGCAGAGTTCGTATAAATTGCTGAAGTTTTTGTTTTTTTAACGCTTAGTTACGCAGTCTCTCAGACCTTTTCCGGCTTTAAATCTTACCGCCTTTGATGCGGGGATTTGGATAAGGCTACCCGTCCTGAAATTACGGCCAGTTCTTTCTTCTCTGTCTGTTACAAAAAATGAACCGAAACCGATCAGATTGACCTCTTCGCCTTTTTTTACGGTATCGATTATTATCTCAACAAACGAATCCAAAAACTTTTCGGCGTTTTTAGCTGTTAAGTCAGATTTTTCCGAAATAGCTCTTATCAACTCTGCTTTATTCATTATACAACTCTTCAAAAATGTGAGGACAGAATATCACGCGAGCTTTCTGGAATCAAATTCTACAGAATTTCCTAACTTTCTGTTGATTAACACTTAATAGTAAGCAATACATATGACCACTTTATCAATAAACAGTGATATTAGCTTAGGTTTGACGTTTTTTTGATGAACTGATGACAGTTAACTAGGGATATTATAATGGAAAAATGTGTATATTTATTAGATGAGATATTGTCTCTCAACGGTTCAGACGTCAAAGCGATAATGGATTCTGGATTGAATGCACAGGAACTGATTTTTTCTGATGGCGATTATTTGCAGGAATGCTTGAAGTTGGATAAGTCATTGGTATCGAGGCTTTCGTCTCTCAAACATCTTATCGCTGAAATATCGTTACAAGAACTGCGAAACAAAGTTGTGATAAAGGGAACAAAAGACGTCGTAAAATATTTAGAGGTGACGTTACGCACGTTATCGGTGGAACATTTCGTGGTTTTATTCTTGAACAAGGGGAATGCTGTTATCGACTATGTTGATGTCGGTGGGGCATACGATAATGTGCAAGTGGACTATCGACTCATTATAAAGAGGGCTCTCGTTTCTGAAGCGGCTAATATTATATGTGCGCATAATCATCCTAGCGGAAATGTTCCTCCGTCGATTCAAGACAAGGCTTTTACGACATCCTTGAAAAAGATACTGGGGTATCTAAACATTAGGTTGTTGGATCACATTATTATAACTGCTGATTCCTATTATTCATTTGTGAGCCGAAAACGAGCGAAATACCATTCGTTAACG
Source organism: Alphaproteobacteria bacterium (assembly GCA_017416635.1). Classification (GTDB taxonomy): domain Bacteria; phylum Pseudomonadota; class Alphaproteobacteria; order UBA3830; family UBA3830; genus UBA3830. The sequence goes on from JAFQBQ010000098.1 coordinate 4,540, forward strand.
GACGAGGTTAGTGGTAGCGATGATGCAATTAAGAGCAAATAAGTCATCGCTGAGATCTGTTTCATGGACGTCGCCCAAAATTACAGTGCTATTATTTGGTAACTGGAGACCTTCAGTCGTTTTCTTCACTGTCGGAGCTTTTTTCAAAACGGCTCTCGGATCGATCCACATCGTATCGAAATTTTTATCCGATTTTTTTACGAGGAGTTCGCCCTTTTTCCCGCCTTCACCGCCACCACCTTCGACAGTGGAGAATCCCGAAGCGTCTTCATTTACGACAACATATCGTCTCGGCTGAATGTTTGTTAGTTCAGTATCAACCTGTCCAACCAGTTCTGATGGGATTCGAAGTGATTTTGCATCTAAATTTTGAACAGTGTTGTTGATTGAATTTATCGAACTCGAACACTCAGAAATATCCGCATCAATCATTGTGAGTGCAGTTGCAATTCTCGTTACATCCTGAGACGCAATATTGCTCGGATGTGGAAGCGGATAATTCTTATTGTTCGTTGTCTCATTCACCATAAAATCACACCGTCGTTACTCTGAGATTTTTCACATAAGGTCTGTAAAGTACGTTTCCTTCAAGCACAAGTTTGACGCGCACGGTTGCTTGATTGTAATTTTCAAGAATATGAGTATGTTCTTCTTCAGCATCGCCAATCGGAGAGCCTTCAGTTAAAGGAATCAGTGACCATGTTGAATCAGGCTGCTGGAAATATACTTTCACCTGAGAATTTCCCGGAGTGTAGGAATCATAAACAATACGAACTGTCGTATTTGTACCTACAGGAATTGCTCTTGTCACGTAATCTGCCGTTTCTGATTGCGTGCCTAACATCAATTGAACGCCTTGATACAGAACAGGCGAGTGTTTTTGGCTGCCTCTGAGCTTAACTTTAAATGCAACATCGCCAGAAAGTTCCTCTCTAAGAGAAACAGGCATGTCTTCGGTGAGTGTATCCGTGTTTCCGTTTGTATCAGTCAGTGAAAATTCAACATCTGTTTCAGACGAGACCCTTTCGATTGTTGATTTTACCAACAAATCAGTGTTTTGATCCGCTGTAACAGTTCCAAAATTGATTTCTAAGTTGGATTCTGTAAATCGGCAAGCCAAGAGACGAAAGGCTAAATCCATTTCCTGATGCGCTGTCCAA
>JAFQBQ010000099.1 GCA_017416635.1 Alphaproteobacteria bacterium
AATGCGCATATTTTGCTCTTTAAGTTGTTGATACATGCGCAACTCTAAGATGAATATCGGTAATAGAATGATAATTACAAGAATCCAAAAATTTTGTTTGTTATGTGTAGTATCCGACATAGTAGCCCCGTCATTCTCGATTGCATTATTTCAGCCTGCGATTAAAAAATGATTAAATTTGCGAATTATTTGTTGTTTTCGTTAACTTTTCGATATCAATTCACCGAAAAAGATTATTTTCGGCTAACACAAATAAAAAGATGTATTTATAAGAAATTATTTAATATGATTTCGGTGTGTAATTATTTCATCTAGTTAATACTTTCTTAAGAAATTTCCTATACCGTACAGCGTAATATAATAAATTGCCTCAAATACAAATCGTGGAAGGAGATGCCTAAAGACTAACGTTAAATTTTATAAAAGGATGAAGAAAATGAAAAAACTATCTTTAATAGCTTCAATAGCTAATATTCTGTTTTGTGGAGACGATACTTTTACAATGAGTTCGAAAGATATCGTATGCTTGCCTGCGCATTTGGAAATAAAAATTACCAGGGTAGAAGCTACGACAGAGCAGTTAAGTTCCAATGAAAGTTCAATGTCTCCTGAAGAGTTATGGCTATTTATAAGATCAAGGATGATCATTCCTTGGAAGACATTTTCTGATTTTATTGAAGAAGGAGGAAGGGTTAATTTTGCTTCGCAGTATCTATGTTTCGATAAGATCGGTCTGACAAGTCTTGAGGGTATGCCTTCGTTTCCTGCACATAATACGAATTTATCACTGTCTCAAAATAGGTTGAAAACCCTAAAATATCTGCCTTATCTCCCTTATGTAGAAAATCTAAGCGTTAATTGTAATCAAATAAATGACCTTAATCCATTAAGAAATGTTCCGGATTTAACATGGCTGGATGTGTCAGATAATCATTTATCTGACTTTACCAGCATGCCGAGGTTGATAAAATTAAATCATTTGTGGGCTGATGATAATTGTTTGAGAGATTTCAGCGGGTTAGAAAATTTGCTGAGTTTGACGTACTTAACTATGTGCAGAAATCAAATATCAAAATTGAAAAATATGCCGAAAAAGTTGCTGCGTTTAGAGCGATTAAATCTTTCATACAATTTTTTGGAAAACTTAATAGGTCTACCAGAAATGCCGAATTTATTAATTCTTATTCTTGAAGGTAATCCGTTAAAAAGTCTGGTAGGAATGCCAAATTTATCAAAATTATTGTATTTGTATTTGAATTACAATGAACTTGAAAGTTTGGACGGGCTTCCTGGTAATCTTCCTGATTTGTACTCGCTGGATTTAAGGTGTAATCGGCTGAAAAATCTAAAAAATTTGCCGCCGATACTGCCGAATTTGCATTTTTTGGATCTTACATATAATCAGCTGGAAAATTTAGATGATCTTCCGGAAATGCCGATGTTAGAGGAGCTGAGAATTTCAGAAAATCCGTTATCCAAAGATGCTTTGATGCGTGCGCCATGGAGAAAATTACCAAATTTAAAAGAAGTGTGGGGAATAAATAAATATCCAGATGCGGATGAGATATTTGAAAAAATAGAGGAAGAAATTAATCGATATCCGAGAACAGGAGAGCTTCAATGGTAAGCAAATGATGAATAATGTATTGTTAAATAGTTTTTTGTTATTTAAATTTTTGCTAAAATGCTTTCGAAATTTCGGGAGATGTTTGTGAAGAAGGTTTTGGATCGTTTGTTTGAGAAAGTTTGCTTTTTAGGGGGGGGGCATAGCCGGTTAGTCAACAAGAGCTCGGCATTTCGTTTTAAAAACTTTTTCAGAAACAAAGGGGCGATTATCGTAGAATTTGCAATGTCGGTACCGATTCTGATAATTGTTATTTTCTATGTGCATGATTTGGATCTGTATGCTCAATTAAAGTCGAAGACCGAATTTGTTGCTTACAGTGTGGTCAGCATGTTGCAAAACGTTTCACAGAACAGAAGCAGCAGAAGAATTACTTTGGATGATATTCGGAGAATAAGATGCGCGGCGTCTCTTATTGTGTATCCAGCAATGCTGGGTTTTGCTACCAGTGGAAGCGGTAGCGGAGCATATAGAAACGTTGGACATTTTCTTTCTCTTTACATTTATTGTGTTGTCGGTACTGGAAATAATAAAGGCAAATGCGTTTGGAGATGGGATTCTGGTTATCAAAATACAACTCCGGTTAACAGTGATTCTTACACGGCAACTTCAGATAATTCATACGCAGTGGTGCGTTATAAAAGTTCAGAAACGGATACCAATAATATTTATAAAGGACTAACCATTAAAAACGGCGAAATGAAAATCATAGTTGAAATTTCGCTCAGAACAGGTTTGTGCAAATACACCAATGGTCAGTCGGTTTCATCCGTGCCGATATCAAAAAGATTCGGTTTTTACCTTCTTACGCCTAAATGTCCCACTCCAAAAGGAGATGGCTCACACTTCCATTCAGTTGTAATCTTTTCTCCGAATCCTGATTTGTTCACAACGAGCCCTCCGACTAATTAAGCACGGATGCCTTCATTGCGAGGAGCCTTGCGATGCGGCAATCTGTCAAGCAGGCTGTGTCGCGTTGTGAATCTTCTCGCAACGAGGTCGATTAGATCCCTTCTTCTACAATTGTACACAATCCAATATTCCCAAAATAATGATTCCGATGCCGCAGGCGAGCACGCTCAACTGCATAAAATTACTTTTAATCAACATCTTGCATTTTTCCTTTTGGATTTTTTGCATATTCCAAGAAATTACAATCGGCACAATGATCGCGATCATCGCCAAAATTATTCCAGAAACATTTAATATTTTTATGAACGCGTTTGGAATCATCAATGAAATTATCGCGGGCAAAAATACTATCAATGCAATTGAATTTGTACGATGTACGTGAAATTCTCGCTGAAAAATATCCAATAGAGCTAATCCGATTCCGAAAATCGAAGTTATCAGCGCTAGGCTTGATACTATCCAAATAATGCACTGAATAAATTCAGAAGAAGTTGCGCCGCTTAAAATACTAACCAACTTGCCGACGTCAGTCGCTTTTCCGTTCAACATCTGTTGAAAAAATTCTGTATCCGTGTTTGAAACAACTAGCAAAACAGCGGCAGTCCAAATCATGTAGATGAAAGCAGGGATCAAACTTCCCCAGAGACAAGCGTTTTTAATCATGCGCTCGTCATTTTTTACGAATTTCGTCATCGAATGAATCGACCCTTGAAATCCAAAAGAAGTAAAAATAATCGGCACCAAAGTTGTCCATTGATTTATAAGTATGTTGTCCGCCTGATTCGGAATAAACTTAATAGGTGTTTGAACCAAAAGCGTAAGCACCAAAATTATAAATGCGCAAAACATCGTAAAAAACAGCATCTTGTTCACGTGTACGATAAAATCTGACGCTAACAAGAACATCAAAGCTATCGCGGCGGAAAAAATCACGACAACTCCGGCAATCGGAATTGAATCTCCGATAAGTGATTTAATGATTGAAGCTCCACCGAAAATGTAGGCAGACATCAGTGCGAATGATAAAAGTTTGAGCAGAAGATCTCCGCATTTACCAGCCGTCGGACAATTGAAAGCTTTTCCGACTTCGTTCAAAGTTGCTTCTGCGTGACAGTTTAAATTCAGTTCGGAACGAATAATTGCGGTAAAGTAGGTGAGAGCGGCAAATGCAATCATCAATAAACAGCTGTTAAAAATTCCAAACTTTGCTAAGACCATCGGAAGAGAAATCATTCCAGATCCGATAGCAGTTCCGGCTAGCAAAAATGCTGCGCCAAATTGTTTTTTCATAAAATCCTCCGTTAAATTGTAAAAAATTTCTAAAAAATAATGAGACAATACA